>CAZDWG010000044.1:0-8750 GCA_964509005.1 uncultured Zetaproteobacteria bacterium | reverse complement strand
GGAATCCTTATACCCCAAGCTATGAAGGCGAATCAATGCCTTCCAATGGCACTGCAAATTCTTATCCTGTATCAGATATGATGGTTTTCATCGTACCTCCCGGATTATGTGGTAAGCCAAAGGCTCTGTAGATGGTTTTGTGCTGGTTCAGCGGGAACAGGACAAACGCCTGTTCGATATAAGTCACAAATTTCAGCCGGTTATCCCTGACAGGTTGCGCTCCCGCAGAGCCTGTTTCCGTTTGATCGGCTGAACGTATTATCAGCATTTCAGATAGCTTCTGCAAGCGCTACTTCTCCAAATATCGGAACTGCCTGCTGACCCTCTTTCTGATGTGCTTCTCTGAGCGCTTTCGCATCCGATAACTTACGGTTTCTTGATGTAAATATGGCTTCTTCTAGCCCCTCAAGTTTGTCTTTGGGAGCCACATATCCGATGGCGCTGTGTAGTCTGACATTGTTGTAGTGTTCCACAAATATGGTGACCGAACGTTGCGCATCCTCGACACATAAAGGCGTTCCACTCTCTTGCAAGGGATACAACCATTGCTTCGAGGGCGCGCCTCGCATATGACCACCGGATGACTCGTTGTGGCACGGTTTGTGGGTAAAGGGCAGGGCTTGCCATAGCACGCCTGCCCTAGCAGCCTGCCGACCTATGCAGGCGCACTTCGATCCCGAGGAAATAAAAAAGTTCGAGTCCATGGCCGAGGAATGGTGGAGTCCAACCGGAAAATTCAAACCGTTGCATCGCATTAACCCCATACGCCTGGATTACATTGACCATCGGACAACGCTAAAGGGCGCGCATGCGCTGGATGTCGGCTGCGGTGGTGGTTTGCTGGCTGAATCTCTGGCTGATCGTGGCGCGTCCACAACGGGTATTGACCGTTCCGCGAAAGCACTGGCCGTCGCCCGTATTCATGCCGAAAAAACGGGAGCGAAGGTCCGGTATGAAGCAAGCGATGCGCAGAGCTGGGCAGTGGGCCATGCCGGCGCATACGATATTATCACTTGCATGGAAGTGCTGGAGCATGTGCCCGATGTGCCCGCTACCGTCGCGGCCTGTGCCGCTATGCTCAAGCCCGGCGGGTGTTTCTTCTTCGCCACGCTGAACCGTACGTTACGGGCTTATGCGCAGGCTATCCTTGGTGCCGAATACGTGCTGGGCTGGTTGCCGAAAGGTACGCACCGCTATGCCAGGTTCATTCGCCCGTCAGAAATAAATACCGCCTGCCGTATGACCCGCCTTGAAGTAACGGATTTGCACGGGATGTCTTATCGGGTGTTGGCGGATCATTTTGAGCTATCCGATGATTTATCCGTCAATTATCTCGGTTACGCTATCAAACCCATCTGAAGCAGTGTCCTGTTCCGTAAAAGAGCATACCACCTCATTTCCTTGATGCGTTTATTTCTTTTGCCCTGTTTGCTGCTGGCATGGATGTCGTTGATTCCACCATCCGTGGTGTGGGCCGAAGATGTAGATATTACGGCTGATAAAATCGTGCGCGATGCCAAGGGTATAGCCATAGCCAGCGGCCAGGTGGAAATCAAACGCAAGGATGAAACCATCCACGCCAATACCGTGCGTTACGATGCTCTCAACCATCGGATCAAGGCTACGGGCAATGTTGTCATACGTTCTCCCAAGGCGGTTATTAAAGCCAGCTCCGCCGAGATGAACAGCATCTCCAAGCGGGGTATTCTACATGACGCCACGGTCATCCTGCCCAGCGGCGAACGCCTGTCAGCCAAACAACTGGAGCGCGTGAATGAATTCACCTACAAAGCACTCCAGCCCAGCTTTACCACCTGTCCCGTGGGTCATGGTGCATGGAAGATCTGCGCCTCAAGCGCCGTTCTCGATCAAAAAACCGGTATATTTACAGCCAGAAATGCACGTTTTGAAATTGCCGGTGTTCCGGTGCTTTACACCCCCTACTGGCAGCAAAGCAATCGACGAAAATCCGGCCTTCTTCTCCCCAAAGTGGGCTTCGGCAAACGGCGCGGTACGGAGTTGGCGCTTCCTGTGTACATCGCCCCCTCTCCAGGCTGGGATATTACGCTGACACCGCACTGGATGAGCGCGCGCGGTTTTATGTCCGAAGCCGAATTTCGCCATGTATCCACCATGGGACGCGAAACGATTCAATTCGAGGGACTCCACGATAAGGTGCTGGGGCGGACACGGGATCGTCTGAGAGGCAAAACATCATGGCAGCTCCCCTATGATATGAACCTGGCTATTGATGCCGACCATGTCAGCGATAGCAATTATCTGGCGGACTTCTCCAGCAGTTCCTCAATAGCTGCCACCCGCTTTCTACACAGTCAGGCCACCCTCTCGCAACAGAACCGATACGGAAGCTGGCGTCTGTGGGTACAGCATCAGCAAGATTTAACCAGGCCATCCAACGCCGCCACGCTACAAACCCTTCCCCGATTTGAGAGCACGCTGACATTGCCCGTATTGAACCGCTTGGCCATTTTACATTTCGATCAGCAAACCACGCGCTTTTCCCGTCGTTTGGGGATTGACGGCTGGCGCATGGATTTGCATCCGTGGGTAGAAATACCCTGGGAACTGGCGGGGGGAGGCATCTCCACTACTTTGTATGCAGGCATACGCCACGCCCGTTACTGGCTCAATCAAGCCGCTAGCCTTCGTCGTCCGACCCGTACCAGCGGCGAGTTCGCCATAGAAACGCGCGCCATATTCGAGCGCGTCAATGCGGATAAAACGCTGCGCCACAGCATTGAACCCATTTTGCGTTATGACCTGGTCAACGTTGGCGATCAGACCGGGCTGCCCAACTTCGATTCTGCCTTTGGCCGACTGACTCTGAGTAACCTGTTGTCCAACAACCGCTTCTCGGGTCGGGACCGGGTGGAAAGTGTAAATCGTATCAGCCTGCTGCTGGCCAGCCGCCTACAGAGCAAACCGAAAGGAAGTCATGTAGCCAGAGACGTATTCAACATGAAGGTGGGGGCCGTGTATAATATTCGCAGACGCCTCAGCGACCAGCGATTGCAAACAGAACCACTCCGGCCTTTCTCCAATTTACTGGG
Source organism: uncultured Zetaproteobacteria bacterium (assembly GCA_964509005.1). GTDB lineage: Bacteria > Pseudomonadota > Zetaproteobacteria > Mariprofundales > Mariprofundaceae > JAUZQZ01. Next base: position 5,679 of record CAZDWG010000044.1, on the reverse strand, counting down.
TGAAGCCCGCATTGCACCGATCCCATCCTTAAGATTATCCGCCACGGGCCAATATGATCCCGCCGGGCGTTTCTGGGATACCGCCTCGACGGTGCTGAGCTGGAACCCAGCCTCGGGACACCAATTGCGCGTGAGTTATCGCGTCATTGATGCACGCTTCGCTCCCGCAAGTCGGGCGATTAATGTTTCGGGCAAGTTAAACTTGGGGCCGCGCTGGCGCACCTTTGGCTCATGGAATTACGACACCTTGCTCAAATTGACACAACACGCCAGCCTAGGCGTTGAATATCATCATCCCTGCTGGCACCTCACCGTGGCGGCGTATCGTATCAACCGCCCCAGCGGCACATCCACCGCATCCAATTTCGGCGTGAATTTCTTGCTTGGCATTAACGGGCTGGGTAGCGTCGGACAATGCACCGGACACTAGCCTGCATGATTCATGAATTGCCGTGATGCTTGCGCCGGGCCTTTGTCCGCAACGGATTCCGAGGAAGGAGGCCGTGAGCGCGCATACGGGCGACCGACGAGGGATTCGGTGCGGACAAAGGAACAAGCAAGGGCGCGGTAACATTTATGAATGATGTAGGCCAGGAGATTCCAATATGTTCGTAAACGTTATGTTGCGATGCGTCATCATCTTAAGCGGGTTGCTGTTCCTGCCCCCCGTGCCTGTTCATGCCAAAGTTCTGGACAGCATCGCCGCCATTGTGAACAATCAGGCTATCACCTGCTATCAGGTCAGGCAGGCCGCCAAGGATCTCACGCAACAGCTCAAACGATCCGGAATGCAACGCCTGCCTTCGTCCAAGGCGTTACTGGATCGTGCACTGGACACCAGAATCATCAAAACACTGGAATTGCAGGAAGCGAAAAAACAGGATATCACGGTCTCGCAAGGTGAAATTAACAAGGCCATCGCCAGCGTTGAGGACAGCAATAATATCCCGGCAGGCCAACTGCTCGACCTTATCAAAGCGCGAGGCATGGATGTCAATCGCTATAAAAGGAATCTAAAGGATCGCTTGTTGATCAGCAAGCTGACCAATGCCGAGGTGCGCTCCAGACTTTTGGTCAGTGAGGAATCCATGCGCGAGTATTACCGTAAATACATGAAACACGCAACCCGCCTGCGGGAAATTAAGTTAGCCGAAATCCTTGTCGCCCTGCCTGCCGCGCCATCACCGGAACAGGTTACGGATAGGCGCAAAAAGATCGAGGCGCTACGTAAAAAGATATTGGCCGGTGGCGACTTTGCACGGATTGCGACGCTTCAATCGGATGCGCAGGATGCATCACAAGGTGGAGAAATGGGGTGGTTTCTTCCCGGCTCCATGCCCCCCAGGTTTACGCCTGTTTTTGACTTGCCTGCAGGTGGCGTAAGCCAGCCCATACGCTCGCCTGGAGGCTTTAGCCTCTTCACCGTCACCAAGCTGCGCTGGCGCCAACCCAGGAAACGCACCAATGCCTACGACCTGATTCATGCGCGGCATATTCTGCTCAAATTATCCAGCGCCATGACGGCTAAGGAAAAAACCAACATTCGGACCGAAGCGGAGCAAATCGCGGAGGAGATGAAAGGTGCATCCGACAAGGAATTCGCCACGCGGGCCAGAGAGATCTCACAAGGGCCCAGTGCGTCCAAGGGCGGCGATCTGGGTTGGTTCAAGCGCGGTGTCATGGTTCCGGCCTTTGACAAAGCAGTCTTCTCCATGAAAGCAGGGGAAACCAGCGGCGTCGTACAATCTCCCTTTGGCCTGCACATCATTCGTGTGATCGCGCGCAGACACATCGACCCGAATTCATTTGAGGCGCACCGCAGCCAAATTCAGGATATCCTTTTGAATGCTGAAATGCAGGACCAAATGCCGCGCTGGCTGGCCGGACTCCGGGCCAAAGCCATTATTGAACGGAGAAGCTGCCTTTAACCCGTATTACCCAGGTATTATTCATGAATGACGCCATGCCTCCAATTCTGATTACCCTGGGTGAACCCGCCGGCATCGGACCGGACTGCGTTTTGCTTGCCTTTCAGTCCGAACCGGAAGCTTTTACCGGAACCTGTGTGTGCGCCCCCGTCGCGTGGCTGAAGGATCGTGCCGACATATTGGGCATGTCCATTGCCATTCATGAGGTCCATGCGCCCGAGGCCTCGTCGCACGGCCTGGTCTGCTGGAATCCCGGCATAGATGTTGACCTGGATACCCACATGAATAAATCTTTGGTCGTCACACCCGGAACACCCCGCAAAGAAACGGCCTCCGCTGTTGTCACCTGCATTGAAACCGCAGCCAGAGCGTGCATGGAAAAGAAAGCGCGCGCTATGGTCACCGGCCCCATCGAAAAATCCGTGCTACGCGACGCGGGCTTTGGCTTTCCGGGCCATACCGAATTTCTTGCCTATCTTGCCCATGTGCCGAGGGTGGTCATGATGCTGGCCAGCCGTGAATTGCGCGTGGCGCTGCTTACGACGCATATGGCGCTTGCGGATGTTCCGGCGACTCTGAACGTCGAAGATGTCCTGGAAACCCTGCGCATCACCCACCGCAATCTGCTGCACGCTTTCGACATCACCCATCCGAAACTGGCGCTTTGCGGCCTTAATCCCCATGCCGGCGAATCCGGTCACTTTGGTCGGGAAGAAATTGACATTCTGCAACCCGCGGTAGCACGGGCGCGTAGCGCGGGGCTGGATGTCATTGGCCCTTTACCTGCCGACACCCTGTTTGCTTCAGCCAACCGCCAAGCGCTTGATGTCATTGTTTGCTGCTATCACGATCAGGGATTGATTCCCCTCAAGGCATTGAGTTTCGGCGATGCGGTCAATGTCACTCTCGGTCTGCCTTTTGTCCGTACCAGCGTGGACCACGGGACAGCCTTGAACCGTGCGGGAAGTGGAAAAGTATCCTATAGTAGCTTCATGGCCGCATTACATTTAGCCAGGAATATGGCTTGCGCATCCATGCGGGGGTAGACCATGCAAGCAAGTGAGCTGGGCGGACAGATATTACTCGCCACACCGACGCTTACGGATCCGCGTTTCGCGGACAGTGTCGTGTTACTCTGTCACCATGATGAGGATGGTAGCATGGGACTCCTGATTAACCGGCCCCAGCATATCACGGTGGGCGCCGTACTGGATGACATGAACCTGGGTAAGGACGCCATGGATGCGCCCACCTTTGAAGGCGGTCCGGTGGAGCCATTCCGCGGTTTCGTTTTGCATGATGGCTGGCATATTTATGATTCGACCCTGTGCGTAACCCCGGAAATACATCTTACGACGTCGCGCGATGTACTGGAGGAACTGGCAAAGGGGGATGGACCTGAACACTTCATGCTCATGCTGGGCTACGCGGGCTGGGACACAGGGCAACTGGATGAGGAAATTAGCCGCAATGACTGGTTGGTTGTCCCGTCCAGCGGTCATATCGTATTCCATACGCCGATTGAAAAACGCTGGACGCTTGGGGCGCAGGCCATGGGGATAACCAGGGCGCAACTTTCAAATCAAATCGGCCATGCATAATGAATGTGCTTATCGTTTACCACTCAGACTACGGCAATACGGAAAAAATGGCCAAGGCTATTGTGTCCGGTATCAGGGCCACCCATTCAGATGTAAACGTTGAGCTTCAGAGAGCGGATGCAAGCTCGCCGGATGACCTGGTCGCGGCGAATGTCATCCTGTTCGGTACGCCCGTACATATGGGCGGCATGGCCTGGCAAATGAAAAAGCTCATTGATGATTGCGCCAGGTTGTGGATGGGGAATGAACTGGAGGGGAAGGTTGGCGGCACATTTGCCAGCGGTGGCGGCTTTGGCGGTGGCGGCGGTGGCGTGGAACTCACGCTAGCCAGCCTCCATTCCAACTTTCTCGAACAGGGCATGATCGTCGTGGGGTTCCCGAGAACGGCGTTGGGCTATGCCGATGGCGGTCTGCAATGGGGAGCATATGCCCGTACCGGCAATCACGAGGGTATGCCTGCGGGTATTACCGATGCACAACTGACTGCTGCCCGTTCTTACGGTGCACATGTGATTGAAGTGGCCGGAAAATTGTTTGTCTCTTCATGATGTTCCCGTGCAAAAGCTCTCGTTGGGTATTGTAAAAAAAAGAGGGGCCGCAGCCCCTCTTGCTCAGCACTGGAGCCTTTTGTAAAACTCGACTCGTGAGCGGCGATTGATTTCCCCACGTTCCTTACAAATCAACATCTTGCGTTGCAAGCCCTTGATTTGCGCTCCCATCCATGGACGCTTTGATGACTTCGTAAGAAGTCATCAAAAGTGATAATCCACCGTCGCTACAGCACCCCATATTTTAGCTTTTCTATTCGCGCTAAAATTAACGTTGGTCCAGTACTGCATCCACTCGCCGCCAACAGACAAAGAATCCTGCACGTAATACTCCGCGCCGAAGCCGTAGCTGAGTCCCGTTTTGGTATTGGATGTTTCCACACCGGCATCGGTCACCTTAAACTTCGCGGTGGTGCCGCCAACCATGGCGTATGGCCTGAAATCAATGGTAACGGGAAACTGAAACTTGGCCAGATAGGAGATAAAGTAACTATCGGACAACTTAACATTCCCTGTTGTACCGGAAGATGTTGAACCAAAACGCAGCTCGGCGCCCAAATAATCACCGATATCCAGGCCGACCTTTCCGTATCCACCGAATACTGTGTTCTTCTGATTGATTGTGGCGCCTTTCAGTTCCAGCCCGAACGCGCCGATGCCAGCGCCCACATAGGGATGAATATCGAAGTCATTATCCGTATCCATCCGGATATCATTATCGCCATCAAAATCCTGCGCATGCAGGGATGCCAAGGGCACGATAAGCAGCCCCAACAGGGCCAATGTTATTTTGAACTTTCGCATTTCATTTCTCCTTTTGAAAAGTGCGCGCATTATAGCTGACCGGACGGTCGGGTCAAATTCTTCATCAGCTTTTTCCAACGGAATTCTAAAAGAATTAGTCGCTGTGCATGGTTCCGACAGGCCACGAATCGAGGGCTGCGATTAGAATGCTATGCCAACACCCGCATTGAAGACTGTGTATCTGGATTTGCTATCCGGCTCCCAGACAATGGCTCCCGGAACAGGAAACAGCTTGCTGATGCCATATTTGAATCGTGTATAATCAACCCCGAAGTTGAAATGAACTATTTCCGTAACGGCATAGTCAACAGCCCCGCCGAAGCGATAGATGATTGAATTTCCAAGGTCGCCGGTAAAACCGGAGTTACCAAAGACTTCAATTCGGGAGCTGAAGGTTCGACCGATCATGCCATTGAGCGATAATACGAATTTGTTGCCAAGGGATGTCTGGGCAAGCAATCCACCACCCCAATAATTGTGAGTGTATGTCTCACCGGCATTAACGCCACGAGCCCATTTGTGATACCCGAGTTCCAGAAACGGGGTCAGCAAGAAATTTTGACCCACGCTAAACCCTTCGCCCACCCGTCCACTTAAATCGAGAATCCTTGCGGAAGATGTATCTGTTACCGAGCCAAAAGAACCGCCGCCAATGAGGGCGCCTATATAATCGGTGCTCCCGATTGCGTGGCTGAATTCAATATCAAGATAATCCTTATCCAACAAGGCTTTTCCCATAAAGGTTAGTAAATATTCGGCTAGGCCGTTTTACTGAGTTTCAGTCAGTTTATTTTTATA
>CAZDWG010000043.1:0-9091 GCA_964509005.1 uncultured Zetaproteobacteria bacterium | reverse complement strand
CTGGAAAAATAAGATTGTCCGTTTTTCATGGCTCCTCCTGACGCTGCCCTAGGGCAGCCCTAGGGCTGCCCTGAACACACAAACCGTCCTTCAGGGACCATCTAAGTCGATACGGCGCCGTTGTGCAAGCCATTGTGTAAGTTCAGAGATTCCGTCTATACTTACGGGCATGATCCGTATTCTATATTTTCTCCTTGTATCTTTGATATGGTTACCCGTTTCCGCTGTTGCGGCCGCAGACCGGTCCACAGCATTACCGCCGCCAACGGGCGTACAAAACACACCCGAGGCCCGCGAAACGGTGCAACGATCCGGTGGTGGTGCCAGCCTTAGCAAGCAGTTTATGACGCCCAAGAACAATGAGGGGGGACAGGTTCGCGTGTACAGGCGCAAGGATGGGGCGATTATTGAGGAGCATTCCCTGCACGGACGGGTATATATGATCAAGGTTAGTCCGGCTGCAGGCACACCGCCCTATTATCTTTATGACCGAAATGGCAATGGCAATTTTGAGCGGCAGATGCCGGGAGGCTATCAATACATGAATCCGCCTGAGTGGGTGATTAAACGCTTCTGAATGAGTAACTACCGCGAAGTTTTGGCGGTCCCCGGGCTTATCCTGATTACAGATTCATCGCGCATGAAGCGCGAGCGGTTGTTTGCAACCGTAGACGCAGCCTTGTGCGGCGGCGCGGATGCCGTACTGGTGCGTGAGAAGCTGATGGACAGCGCACGGTTACTGGCCTTTTGTTCGCGGCTAAGGGCGGTGACGGCGGCGCACCATGCGTTGTTGATTGTGCATGGTCAGGCTGATATAGCCAAGGCGGTTGGTGCGGATGGTATACATGTCGCTGCTGGAAGCATCCATGAGATTCCAGCCATGCGCCAATGGTTGGGCCATGCCGACATGACGATTTCGGCATCTTGTCATGATGCCGGAGAACTAGGCCTGGCAGGAAGGTGCGGTGCGGATTTTACATTGCTGTCGCCCGTGTTTACGACAGCCAGTCACCCCGGCACACCGCATCTGGGCGTCAAACGCTTTCACGCACTGAGCAATACGGCATCGTTACCGGTCGTCGCCCTCGGTGGAATCACGCCGAAAAACCGAAGTGAGTTAACGGGTTATCCCGTTGCAGTGATTAGCGCCATTCTGGATGCGGATGATCCGGAACAAATTGCCCGTTATCTCTGACAGGCCCGTTGCCTCTGACAGACTTTTGTCATGAACATTACGCGACAATGGATGGAAGTAAAACTCGGGAAAACGGTTGTGGTATGCGGTGAGGAATATGTTTTGCGTGGACATGTGCATGATATGGATGTGCTGGATCAAGGCCGCGGTGTGCAAGGCCATGTTGAGGATCGTGACGGCGCCATACAATCTGTATTTGTCGAAATGGATGATATGGGCGTAGAAGGCGATTGCTCCTGTCCGGTCGGCTATAATTGCGATCATGTCGCGGCTATCCTGTTATCCATGCTGGACGACCGAACGTCTCCACATCATCAGATGACAGCCATGGCGCAGCCACCTGCCGCTCCACGCAGCCCACAACGCAAACCTGACCCTGCCGACAGACTCGATCAGCAGAGGAGCCAAACGGATTATCCCGATGATGTGCATCAGCGTATTCTGTATATCCTGCACCCCGCGCCTCAATCATTTCATATCAATGTACATGTTGTTTTGGCCCGGCGCCTGAACGATGGTTCATATCACAAGGTTTATCCTTATCTGTTGTGCAACTTCTTTAACCGCGTATTGCACCGTTTTGTGCTTCCCGTGGATACGACCATCATACAGCATCTTGCCAACCCCAATCTGAGCGATCATGTGTTTCTGGCGACGGAGTCATCCGGCGCTACGCTCATCACATGGATACTGAATACGGGGCGCTGCCATTGGCTGGATGCAAACAGTCCGCCGTTGAAACAGGGGGGAGAGCGCCAGGGAGCATGGTTCTGGCATGCCAATGAGCAAGCATTGCAACAGCTTTTTATTGGCGTGCATGGCGCGAAAAGCGTGCCTGATATTACATCTGCCAGCCTGGTGATTCCGACCTCTCCCCCCTTTTATATTGATGATAAAGCGGTGCGATGCGGTTCGATAGCGACGGATTGCCCCGATGGTTTATACGGACCCCTTCTCTTTTTTCATACCATCAACCCTAAGGAATTATTCCCATTGGAGGGTTTGTCATACTCCTGGCCAGCATCCGTGCCGAAACCCGAATCCATTCGTACCCGGCATGTCAACATTGCGCCGCAGCCCGTGTTACAGCTGATATCCAATGATGAGCAAGCCCACCTCAATGGTGTTCGGCTATTGTTTGATTATGGCGGGCATGTAGTCAGCGAGGAGGACGACGCCAATCATACGATTTATTATCAACAGGAAGGGCGGTGGCTGGAAACAAATCGTTGCGTTGCTGCGGAGCAGGATTTTGCCTGCCATATCCGCAGTGCAGGCATGCGCCCGCGCTACAGTCTCTATGGGCCAAACGAGGACATGCTTCCGGATTGGATGCTACCAACAGACATGGACTGGCCTGAATTTCTGGTTTCCCGGCTGGAAACGTTACGTCAGCACGGTTTCCGTATCGAATCCATGCCCGGATTTCGCTATGAGATTGTGCAGGTCCGGCAATGGAATGTGAATTGCGCGGAGCGTGGCGCCATGGGCGAAGTACATTTTGAAGTCGTGCTCGAGGATGGTTTGCATCTTGACCTGATCGACGTGATTGCGGACTGGCTGAAGCGGGAACCGCAGCGACTATCCGATGCATCACTGTGTGAACTGACTCGCCAGAAGATGCAATATTTGCAGATTCCGGATGGCCGTATACTTCCTGTCGCAGCGGATTTGCTGCACGGCATTCTCACCTCCATGCTGGATCAGTTTAACGCCGGAACAGTCGCTAGTCAGGGCAATATTGCCGCCATGAACTGGTTGAAATTACGCGAAAGGCTGGGCGCTTCGTCTTATATTCATATCCAGGATCATGGTGGCTGGCTTGAACGCATGCGGAAACTGGCCACTATGCGTGAAATACCGATTGTGACACCGCCCACTGGACTCACCGTTCGCCTGCGCGATTATCAGCAGAGCGGTCTGAACTGGTTGCAGTGTCTCCTTCGGCTGAATATTGGCGCGCTGTTGGCGGATGACATGGGTCTTGGTAAAACTATCCAGGCATTGACGCATATATTGAAGGAAAAGGAGTCCGGAAACCTGCACGCGCCGACTCTGGTGGTTGCGCCGACCAGTTTGCTGCATAACTGGAGTATTGAAGCTGCTCGTTTCACCCCCGACCTGCGTGTTTTGACATGGCATGGGAGTCAGCGCAAGAAGGGGATCAATACGATTGAACACTATGATCTGGTGCTTACAACCTATGGTTTAATGCTACGGGATATACAGTTATTACAGACACGTTGCTGGTCATTTCTCATTCTCGATGAGGCACAGCAAATCCGTAATCCACGCACCCGCGCCGCACGCGCCGCAAGGCAATTGACAGCCACGCAACGCATCTGCATGACCGGTACGCCCATGGAGAATCATCTGGGGGAACTATGGGCATTGTTCGACTTTTTGATACCCGGCTATTTGTGTGATGTACGCACATTCACCCGTGTTTTCCGCAAACCCATTGAACGTGGGGAAAGTGATATGCGTCAGCAACAACTGAATCTGCGCATAAGACCATTCATGTTGCGCCGCACCAAGGGGGATGTTGCTCCTGAGTTGCCAGCAAAAACCATCATGGTTCAAAGCGTGGATATGGGGGAAAAACAACGGAAATTATACGAAGGCATACGACTACTGATGCATCGTAAGGTACGCGATGCCATGCAGCACATGGGTAAGGGGCAAAGCCATATCATGATGTTGGAAGCATTATTGAAAATGCGGCAGGCGTGCTGTGATCCGCGATTATTGAAGGCTTCCATGCTGAAGCACCCTGGCGACGACCTCCAACGAAATATCACCCTGGAATCCATTGACAAGGCGGGCTCGGCTAAATTGGATTGGTTGCGGGAAATGCTACCGGAAATGCTGTCCGAAGGCCGACGTATTTTGCTCTTTTCACAATTTACCAGCATGTTGAAATTGATTGCCGAGGCATGTGATGAGATGGCGATTCCCTATGTGACGTTAACCGGCGCCAGCCGTAATCGAGGAGCCATCGTTAGCGCATTCCAAAGCCATCAAGCCCCGCTGTTTCTGATTAGTTTGAAGGCGGGCGGTGCAGGATTAAACCTGACGGCTGCCGATACCGTCATTCATTATGATCCATGGTGGAATCCTGCCGCCGAAGCACAGGCATCTGATCGCGCACATCGAATCGGCCAGGATAAACCGGTGTTTATTTACAAATTGATTACCATGGGAAGTGTGGAATCGCGTATTCTGGATATGCAAGCGCGCAAACAGAAACTGGCTGATGCATTATATGATGGTGCGAAGAATGCTTCACCCGTGTGGAGTGAAGAAGATATGCTGGCCCTGTTTGCACCACTGGACGAACGAGAGAAAGGGTAGCCATGTCTTCAGCGAATCATCGAATAAGCCGCACGACGCCGACACTGGTGGAACAGACACTGGCCGGGCATGGAGTCTGGAACGCGGTGCTGTTTCTGCTGGACACCCATCGCTTGCGGCGGAGTGATTACGAAGCATGGCGTCTGGGCGATACGCCTTGTCTGGAGGACGCGATGATCGGCAACCGGCAACGCATCCTTGCAATGCTTGACGCGGCACGGATGCATGCAGAACAGATGGGTTTGGCTACCGTACCCATGATCTGGACGGGTTGGGGACATCAGGCGGGAACGCCGTTGCGATTGTTTCATGACGATCATGCGAATGTCCGGTTTCAGATACAACTGACACCAAAAGAAGACAGACCGCAACTGGATTTGTTCATGGATGCACCGAAGACCATCCTGCTGAACCGCTTGCGCCGGGCGTTGCTGGATCGCAGCCTCGAACGGGATACGCTGTTTGATGACGCCCTTGATGAGATGCCCAATGAAGCGGCTCTGGCACGCCTTGATGCCATACGCACTGCCATGAAACGGCGCACCATTGATGATTCTCCTGCATGGTTCAAATATCTGGATGAAGTCATTGCGCCTGCCGTTATGGAAGAATTCAATCATCAGGTCATGGATATTATGGCGCCTCTGTGGCGAGTATCCGCCGTTACGTTGCAGGATTCGCCCTTCGATCCCGAGCTCCCCGAGTTGCACGCCAGCGAGGCATGGTTGCGGGCGCAGGCATGGGAGTCGTGTGTGGCATCGGTTGAATGCGTGCCCGACTGGCATCGTCATGCCTGCCTGCACGAGCGGCGGATAATTGCCATCACCGCCATGGGTTCGTATGTCGAGGCGCGGCAGGCATGGGCGGCATTTTGCTGGCTTTGCCCCGAAGATGCGGTTGCGGCGCTGGATCGGGCAGATCTGCATATCTGCGGCCTGCATCGCTTATGGCAACAATTTTCATCCGCGGAGCCAGCACAACCCGTAGAGGATTTTCCCGCCTTGATGCGACTGTATGGCATGCACGTCTTTCAAGAGTCAACATCATTGCCGGATATGCGGCACAACCGGGGATGGCAGCATGATCAATTATTGGCGAACTTGCTCATCCATGAAAAGAAAGGTCATACGAATGTTGAATTGCGCCAACGATTGAAGGCGGCAAGCCCCTGGCTGTTGCGAGCATATATGGCGGGGATTGGCCGTAAGTCAGTCGGCCTGTAACTGATCAAGCATGGAGCGTACAGCTTGTTCGGCTCTGGCAAGCAGGTCTGCGCGTTGTGAGCTTAGGCAAATCTTGCCACAGGGACGATTACCACAACGGCCAGGGTAGGAACCAATCTCGACCTCGGGAAATTGGCTTTGAACCTCCTCCAGTTTGAGTGCAAAGGTGCTTTCGAGCAGTTCGACATCAATCTCGCGGCGCACGAAGCTCGCGCCACCGAAATCGCCCAGAATCGTGTCCAGTTGCGAGGCGAAGATGTCCGGCACGCCAGCCAGCACATACACGTTACCGATATGCGCACCCGGCGCGAGCGTCTTCTCGCAGCGAATAAGTTTAGCGCCCTTCGGCACGCGGCTCATACGCCGACGCCCGGCATTCAGCCCATCCTTCCCGTAGTGCGCGGTCATGGCCTGCACGATGTAACGGTGCTCTTTCAGGGGAACGCCGAAAGCCCTGGCTACCGCACCCATGGTGATGTCATCGTGCGTCGGGCCGATGCCGCCGCTGGTAATCACCGCATCGAAATTGGTTCGCAGATGGTTCAGCGTGGAAACGATGCGCTCATCCACATCCGGCACAACAGCCATTTCAGCCAGTTTACATCCGCGTTCAAAGAGTTGCTGCGCCGCTAGCCAGCCATTAGCGTCGCGCGTGCGGCCAGAAAGGATTTCGTTGCCGATAATCAATATGGCGGCGGTCTGGTGTTTATTCATCGCCTGCCATCATAGATGGCTTGATGCCGGTTCGCCAGACGCCTGTGAAAGCATGCAATGGCAGCCTGCGCATTTTGCACAAATCAACATGATACCGAACCGGCCCTTGTATTTAAGGCTTTATCTCCTGCTTGATCGTTTTTATGTGATTCAAGGCTAACGTAGGACTATTGCTTACGATGTCATAGACTTTCTTTTTATCCGCTTTGGTTAATTCCCCAACAATTGCCGAGATTGCATTGCCTGACGAGAAATAATTTACAAGTGCCTCATAGTCAACAAATTCGGCCATGATGCTTGAGCAGTCCAGCCATGAGTCGTAATCAAGGAATTTATAATCCTTTTGATGGAGCTTCATTTGTTGTTTGCGTAAATAAGGGTTGCTGGTTTTGAATTTATTGATCTCAGAATTGATAAAGAAACAACATAAGGGATCACGAGCGGTCAATACGAAATATTTGCTTTTGGGTGGAGAGGTTGTGTTTATAAATGCTCTAAAGATCGTGCCTGGGGTTATATCATCATGAAAACATGATTCGACAAACTCTCGCGGTAAATCTATCACATCTTAAGATGCTGTAATTCTGATAATTCCTGGTAATGGGATAAAACAGCCGCTTTACTTTTGCTTGGGATCATATCTTCGAACGATATCTGACCATTCCTGTCAGCTTCCCTCCATGCGTAATCATGGCTTTTGTCTCTCCGTTCGCCATAGTCCAAAGTAGAAGTTTCCTGAAACGATTCCTCAAGAAATTCCATTTCCAACTTTGAGAAGCAGCCCATATCAGCAGGTTCCTTCGGGAACACCTTATACGCATCAACGACATCAAAAAAAGACTTTAGTTCTTTCGATAAGTTACCGGAATACGATCCATCTCCTCTAACATGCTTCAGCATATCGTAGGTTCTGGAGGGAACCGGCCCATCTTTCATGGCAATGTAGTGATCACCAAAAACCGGCCTGCCTAACGCATCAAATGATTTTTTGTCTGCAAAATAGAATGTTTTAGCTATCGTATGCAAATCAACGCCTTCAGGATGATTATTTGCCATCCAGAGGATTGCATTCAGGGCCTTAACCTCATTGAACCGGAATTTCATACAGTTACCTTATCGGCAAAACATGATCTGTACATTAAGACCGCCCATCTTCCCAAGATTACTCCCCTCACATAGCGAAGTGTAGCACACATGCAGGCTACTTTTGCAAACACCTAGGTGGATACAGTGGCAAAATGACTCATGCTTCAAGGCTGGCATCCATATCACCGGCGGCAACGGCGTTCATGTAGGTGAGGATCATGTCTTTTGTCCTGTAGCGGCCAAACTGTTTCTCATCATGGCGGCGGACGATGGGGAAGGTGTCCAGAATATAGGCAGCCGCATCCTTGCCAACGCCATAGAGATGGAAAAACAGCGCATCCAGCCGGGCCATCAGGTGCTGCCTGCGTTCTTCGTCCCAGGCAAACGGATCGCCCGAATATCCCATGCTTTCGGCGAATGGGCGCATATCCTCGGATACATACGTCAATTCCAGCACCTGTTTGGCAATCCACCCGGACAGTTTGTGCCCGCCCATGGTCTGCTCGAAGACCTTCGGAGGCAGAATGGATTGACTCAGGAAATCCGCTTGTCTGTCTTCTGGCAGAAGCATGAACAAGCTGTTCCCAAATCCAGCATAAGGATGCAATGCTGGAATAATCGTTCGCATATTCGTAGGCGCGGTAATTCCCTTGAACCCCAGAACCATAGGAATATTCCCTATCTGGCTTTGAACTTCATCCTCCGGTATCCAGAACTGGGGTTCCGGTGTCCAATTCATATCAGCATGCTGACCCGGCGTAGCGGGTTCCTGCTGGGCGGGACGATGAACGTTTGCGGGATTGACCACCACATTGGCGGCGCGGTGGTCGTACATCTGCACCATCTTGCCTTCATATAACCGCAGATATTTTGCGTCGCTCTTTTTGAACACCGGTTGGCCGAATTCCTTCACGCGGTAGAAGCCATTTTCTTCCAGTTCTACCGCTGTTTTGAACAGGTTCGAATCGCTGGTCATATTAAACAACCCCTGACGGAACCGCATAAACCAGGGGTTGGCGTAACTACTCAGCACCCCTATGGATTGGCTGTCATTGCGAGGAGGAACGACGAAGCAATCTCGTATTTCCACGAAATTCAAGATTGCCGCAGTCGCTTTCGCTCCTTCGCAATGACAAAACGATGGGTGCTGAGTAGTTACGGGTTGGCAATGATATTGCCGCTCACATCGCGCACGACTAATGCTGGCACCCGGTTATAGATGCCGCAGGTAATGCAAGCATCCCGCCGGGTGCGAAAGACCGGCAGCGTCTTCGTGTTTGGATTGATGCGGGCCAGATCATCTGGACCAAGCTCAAAAGTGTGATCCTTCTCAGCGATTTCATGCACATGATGCAGGAAAAAGCCGCAACGGATCGGTGAAGGCTCAATTTGCTCGCCTTGCAGGGTGAACACGCAAAACTTGAAACTGGCATGAACCTCCGGGAAGAAGACTTTTTTATTGCCCCGGCATGTTCCGTAGCGCCGCAATACGTGCTTCAATCGGTGGGTGACTGGCGAA
>CAZDWG010000042.1:0-9179 GCA_964509005.1 uncultured Zetaproteobacteria bacterium | reverse complement strand
ACGGCATTTGACCGTGCGCTGTTGCCTGCGAATCCAGGCGAGACCCTCGGCTTCCCCACTTTGGTCCATTTCCGGGCTGGAATTTCGATGCATGGAACCACCATGCACCTCATTCCATCCCGAAAATGGACTCAAAGTGGGATTGCCGCTCATCCACCCAGAGTTTTGCAAGTGGCTCCAGGGTAGCATCGTTTTCGGGGCATATTTTTCCCCGGTTATCCGTTAAGTCATAAACTGTTACTTTTCGCGCATGCCCGAAACCCCTGACCCTTCCAGCCATACGCCCATGATGCGGCAATATTTGCGCATCAAATCCGAATATGCGGATTGTCTGCTGTTTTACCGCATGGGCGATTTTTATGAGATGTTCTTCAATGATGCCGTGGATGCTTCCGCAATCCTCGATATTGCCTTGACCAAACGTGGCAAATCCAATGGCACGGATATTCCCATGGCGGGCGTACCCTGGCATCAGGCGGAGCAATATCTTTCGCGTCTGGTTGCGGCAGGCAAACGGGTAGCCATTTGCGACCAGATGGAGTCGCCGAACGGTAAGGGACCCGTGCGGCGTGAAGTCGTGCGCGTGGTGACACCCGGTACCATTACCGAGTCGGAATTACTGAATGCGAGGCGTGCCGCGCCATTGGTTGCCTTCTCCGGGAACATGGAAACATGGGCCTTGGCTGCGGTTGATCTCTCTTGCGGCGGATTTTGTCTGATCGAGGGTGGTGGCAGAGGACAACTGGAAGAGCAGTTGGACGTGCTGGCGCCTTCGGAACTACTTTTGCCATCCGGCATGAACGGGATGGATGGGCTGATATCCTCCATGGCCGTTCACCATCCCGGTGATTGGAGTTTTTCAACTGAAGTGGCTGCTGAGCGCATCAGGCAGGTCTATGGTGTGGATGAGCCCGCTTCGTTAAACCTTGCCGCACACCCGCTCGCCGCGACCGCAGTGGGCGCGGTGCTGGTTTATCTGGAGCAGACACAGAAACAAAGCATGGCACATCTCCAACTGCCGGTATTTCACGAAGTGGATGCGTGCATGGGTATTGATGCACGTTCCCGTCGCAATCTGGAGTTGTACGAAAGTCTGTCCGGCGACGCGCATGGTGGCATGATTGAAGTATTGGATGTGACGTGTACGCCGATGGGTGCGCGTCTGTTGCGTGACTGGCTGGACCGCCCTCTAAACGACATGGCCGCCATTGATGCGCGTCAGAATGCAGTGCAAAGCCTTGTGGATGATGCCGAGACGCTGGAAGGCTTGCGGGAGAAGCTTGCGGGTATTCGGGATATGGAACGCATGTTGACGCGCGTGGTACTGAATCGTGCACCGCCAAGGGATTACCGGGGTCTGGCCGGGTCACTGTTGGCGCTCCCCTCCCTGTCGAAGATGCTGGATGGCCGTGCGGGCTTGTTTGCAAGTATTCGGGAGGCGTTAGCGGGGCTCGAACAACTGGCGGAGACGCTGGATGCGGCGGTCATGGAGTCGCCGCCGATGCACGCGCGTGATGGCGGTGTGATTAAACCAGGATTTGATACGGGGCTGGATAAATTACGCGATCTGGCGCGCGGGGCGGATGACTGGCTGCGCGAATTCGAGGCACGCGAACGTGCTGCGACCGGTATTTCCAGGTTACGTGTGAAATATAATAAAGTATTCGGTTACTTTATCGAAATACCGAAGAGTATGGCGGAGCGAGCGCCGACACATTATGTACGCAAACAAACGCTGGTGAATGCGGAACGCTTTATGACCGATGAACTGCACGCCCATGAAGAGGAAGTTCTGCGCGCCAGGGAAACCGCGCTGGAACAGGAATGGACGCTGATTGAGGGTTTGAGGCAGGATGTAGCTGGCCGTGCGCATGATATTCAGGTGGCCGCCGCCGCCGTGGCAAGGCTGGATGTGCTGGCGTGTTTCGCCAAATTGGCGGCTGAATACCACTATATACGTCCTGAAATACATGGCGGGCGCAGCCTCAGTATCTCCGGCGGGCGGCACCCGCAGGTGGAACAGTGCCTGGATGCGGGCGATTTTGTAGCCAATGATACGCGCATGCATGCCATGCGCCGCCGTTTTATGCTGTTGACGGGACCGAATATGGGCGGCAAATCCACCTACATGAGGCAAGTGGCGTGGATGGTATGGCTGGCGCACACCGGTTGTTTTATCCCTGTGGATGCAGCAAGGATTCCACTGACTCGCCGCATTTTCACCCGTATTGGCGCCGGCGATGAACTGGCCGCCGGGCGTTCCACGTTCATGGTGGAGATGATGGAAACGGCGCATATTCTCAATCAGCTTACACCGCGCTCACTGGTTATTATTGATGAAATCGGGCGGGGAACCAGCACATGGGACGGTTTAGCTATTGCCTGGGCCGTGGCCGAACAGCTCATAAACAGCGATGATGTGCTGACGCTGTTTGCCACGCATTACCATGAATTGACATCGCTGCCGGATGAACATCCGCAAGCCTTTAACGCCTCAATGATGGTGCGGGAACATCATGGGGAAGTTATTTTTCTGCACCGGGTGGAGGAGAATGCCGCTGATCGTTCCTATGGCATTGCCGTAGCCAAACTGGCCGGTCTGCCGCCCGATGTGCTGAAACGGGCGAGGGAACATCTGTTCCGGCTGGAACACGAAGCGGAGTTGACTGCGGAATCCGGCAAGCCACAACTGGGTCTGTTTGTCGAGGCGGAACGCAAGCACAGGGAAGACCGGGAGCGATTCATGCAGGCATTGTCTGAACGCTTATCGGCTCTGGAGGTGGAAACAATGCGACCTGTAGAAGCGTTGAATTTGCTGGATGAACTGGTGGCCGCCTGTATCCTTCATGGATAATGAAGATCAGGAGCTGGAAAAGGAAACACGATGGCTGATTCTTTACAAAAAACGGTAAAAGTGGATTCCGGTGCATATGCTGCACGGCTGAAAGCGTTGCATATGCAACTGGGCGCTATGTTTGATGCGGGAGAGCATGGCGGAGCGATGGTGAGCCGAATGTGTACGGGCGTGGATGCCTTGATTGCTGACATGTGGCGAGACAGTGCGGGAACACATGCGGATGAGGTTGACCTGCTGGCTGTCGGAGGATATGGGCGCGGCGAATTGTGTCCGCAATCAGATTGGGATTTGTGGTTTCTTCTGAAAAAAGAGGCCAATCCGTATGTCAATGCAGCGATTGAACGCTTTGTTTATGCCATTTGGGACATGAATGTAAAGTTGGGCCATGCCGTGCGCAACGTGGATGAAACCATGACGTATGTACGGGCAGACTGGAATACGGCCACGGCGGGGCTGGAGTCGCGCCTGCTGTGCGGTCAGGGAGATACCTGGGCGGAACTGCAAAAAAAGCTAAATTCATTCTTTTCACACAAACGTAAGCCCTTTGTTGAAGCCAAACTGGAGGAAATGGAACGCCGCCATGCACGAACGGGAGGCACCGCATTCCTGATGGAGCCGGACATCAAGGAAGGCAAGGGAGGCCTGCGCGATATTCAGGCCGTCTTCTGGCTGGCCAAGGTCTGGCACAAAAGCAAGGAAATTGCCGATCTTGTTCGCGATGGCATGGTCTCTGAAACGGAGTATCGGCATCTTATGCAGGCTCAGGATTTTCTCTGGCGTTGTCGCACCGGATTACATCTGGAGGTGAAGCGAGCTTCGGACCGACTCGGCTTTGAGCAACAAATGGCGCTGGCTGAACGCATGGGGTACCAAAGCGAGCCCGGAAGACATGCCGTGGAAGCCTTTATGAAGGATTATTTCCGCCATGCCGGGCGTACCGCCCGTGTTTCCGGCCTGTTGGCCATGCATTTTCAGGAAGAGTTACATCCCCAGTGGCTGGCGCGCCGCAAGGCTATCGGTGACGGGCTCACGCTCGAAGGGAAATGGATCGGAGTGCGCGACGAACATATTTTTAATGAAGACCCGCTCCGTTTATTGCGTATCTTCCATGCCGCGCAGGGAGGGCAACGCTTGCTTTCCAGCCGGGCCTTACGTCAGGTGCGCGAACATGTGCTGCTGATTGATGATGCCTTTCGCGCAAATCCCGCAGCCCATGATATTTTTCTCCGTATACTAAGCGACCGACGCAATGTTGCCGCTTCCCTCAAACAAATGAACGCTACCGGTGTTTTAGGGCGCTTCATTCCCGAGTTTCGCCATGCGGTAGGCCTGGGGCAATTCAACAATTATCACGCTTACACGGTTGATGAGCATACCATCCGGGCCATTGGTGAGGCTCGCAATATGACGCATGGTCTGCGGAAAATACGTTTGGCGCTGGCGGTGGATGTGTTCGGGAAAATCAAGCAGCCAGAGCTGTTGTATCTGGCCCTATTGTTTCATGATATTGCCAAGGGCTTACCCGGAGACCATTCCGAACTGGGCGAGACATGCGCTATAAATATCTGCCAACGTTTGGGCTTGAACCAGGATGCCACGGATTTGGTCGCATGGCTGGTGCGTCATCATTTGCTCATGGCGATCACATCGCAACGCTCGGATTTATCCGACCCGGCGGTGATTGAGCGATTTGCCCGGAAAATGGGCGATGTAGAGAGGTTACGTTACTTATTGCTGTTGACGGTTGCCGATATTGCCGCGGTTGGGCCGCGTGTGTGGAATGGCTGGAAGGGAACGCTCCTGCGAGACCTTTTTCTGGCTTCGAAGCGTTACCTTATGGGGGAAGAGGATGCAAGCATCAGCACACGGGAACGTGCCCAAATCCGTATTGAGAGCACCTTGAAGAAGGTGGAGAACGGTGAACGCGAGACCCTGTCCGTGGTGCTGAACCTGTTGCCATGGCGAGCGGTCATGGGCTTGCCTCCCCGGCATCTGCTGCGGGCGGGACGCATGATGGCCGAAGCGCAATGTGGTGTTGGCATTGACGTACTGGTAGACAATGACCGGGGTGAAAGCCTGATCCTTGTGCTGGCATCGGATCGTCAGGGTCTGTTCGCTGATATTGCATCGGCCATGGCATCCGGGCATATCGATATTCTGGCCGCTCAGGCCTATGCATTAAAGGATGGGAAAGTGCTGGATGTGTTTCACATTCATGGGAGCGATGGGAACCCGCTATCCGAACAAAGCGATGTATCCAGGTTGAAGCAGCGCATCAAGCAGGCAACAGGTGGACATCTTGCGGCGAGAACCGGCAAACCGAGAACCCATGTGCTGATGCGGCAGGTATCCGTGCAGGTGCATACTCTGCCGCTGGCGTCCAGCCGCCAAACGGCGATTGAGGTGACGGCGGCTGATCGTCCGGGCTTATTGGGATTGCTCGCGGGTGAGATTGCGGATACGGGCTTCAATGTACGCGGGGCCAATATCAGCACCTTTGGTGAGAAGGTCGTGGATGTGTTCTTCCTGACTCGGCGAGAGGGTCAGGTTCTGTCGAAAGAAGAGACTACGGTGTTATGTCAGAAATTATCGGAGGCAGCGCAGTTATCGGGATCATGTGAAAAGGAGGCGTAAACGTGCTGGAAAAACTGTTTGGCAAGAAGAATACGGGTTTTGTACTGGCGCTGGGTGGCGGTGGAGGTCGTGGCTTGGCACACCTGGGAGTGCTGGATGTGCTGGAAGCGCATGATTTGAAGCCTGATGCGATTGTAGGGAGCAGCATCGGTTCGTTGTTCGGGGCCATGTATGCGTTGGATCCGGATATCCGGTCATGCATTAAACGAACCGAAGGTTTTCTGGAGTCGGATTTATTTAACAAGCTGGATTTACCCGTTCTGGATGGCGCGGAAGTGGAGGATCAGAGCTGGTTGTCGCGATTGACCGCCGCAGCGCGGCAATCCATTCTGTTCACGCGGGCGGCAACCGGTATTTCTGTTGTTGATGTCCATGTGCTGATTGAAATCGTGCATGCTTTTTGTCAGGGAAAGTCATTTGACGATCTGAAGATTCCCTTGTACGTCATAGCCGTAAAATTTCCGTCGGGGGAGTGTCGGATGTTTTCTCCCGATGTTGATGTTACCCTGGCCTGCGCCATCGCCGCGAGCATGGCGGTTCCCGGCGTGTTCGATCCTGTCTCCATTCATGGTGAGCGATTTGTCGATGGGAGCCTGTCTTCGGAATTGCCCTCCAGGGAAGCAAAAACGATGGCCAGACCGGATCAGTTTGTCATCGCCGTGAATGTTGGCGCGCGTCCCAACCCCGATGAAGAACCAAAAAATGTGATTGGCATGATGGACTGGGCCTCGCGTATCAAGGCATTCTATCTGCGACAATATAAGAAGGCGTATGCCGATGTGCTGATTGAACCCCTGGTCGGGTTTACGCAATGGCATGATTTTTCCAATCCGAAAGAGGAAATTGAAAAGGGAAGGCAGGCGACATTGGAACAACTACCAAAGATTATGAAGCAGATGGGGCGTTGAGCACTCGCTTGAATTTTCTTTATGCTCCCGAGCAGATTCTAAGCGTATTGGGCTCGATCCTGATTTTGATTGCTTACTTTCTCACTGTCGCCAGACCGGAGAAAAAGTGGCTCTACTTTTCCATCAGTTTTTTTGGCGGGGCCGCATTGCTGATGGTTGCCTTTATTTACCGGAATCCGGGGCTCATCATGCTGGAAATTGCGTGGATGATCATTAATGCGTGGGGTCTGTGGAAGGCGCTGCTTGATGTACCGGATGGCTGAAATGAACCGTGCGGTAATTTTGGCTGCCGGGCTTGGCACGCGCTTGAAGTGGTTGACCCGTCATCGACCCAAGGCGTTAATTGATGTGGCGGGAGAGCCAGCGATTGTACATGTCATACGCAACTTGGTGTCGCAAGGTATTCGCGATATTGCCATCAATGTTCATTACCATGGGGACCAACTGATCAAGGCGCTGGGCGATGGGTCGCGGTTGGGTGTGCGGCTATATTTCAGCCATGAAGAAAAATTACTCGATTCAGGCGGTGGGGTGCGTCAGGCTCTTGATTTGCTGCCGGGCAAAGGATTGCTGGTCGTACATAATGCTGACGTGCTGAGTGATATCCATGTGCGAGCATTGGCAAGGGTATGCCCGGATGCAGGCGCTTGCCTTGCTCTGGTGCACAACCCCGCGCATCATCCCAGGGGAGATTTTAGCCTGCACAACGGTCTGGTTCTGTCAGATACCTATCCCGGCTATACATTTTCTGGCGTTTCCGTGTGGGAACAACGTGCGTTTGACGCATGGTCTCCGGGACAACCTTTTCCACTGACCGAAGTGATTCAACCCCTTGTGCACGAACATCGTTGTGCTGGCATGCTGCACGACGGGTCGTGGCTGGATTTGGGCCGTCCGCGCGATTTGATACAGGCGAGGAGATGGATTCATGCGCAAATATGATCACTCGTTCTGGAAGCGGTGGGATTGCCTCTGGAAGGTATCGGGCTGTTACTGGCGATTGACTGGTTCCTCGACCGCTGCCGCACAACGGTGAATGTGTTTGGCGATGCAGTGGGTGCGGCAGTCGTTGCCCGATTAAATCGTTAGCCCTTCTTTTTACCTCGTCGGCGGGAACGTATTGCCGACTGCTCGCGCCGCCATGTCTCAATCGCGGCATGATGGCCGGAAAGTAATACCTCCGGAACTTTTTTACCTTCAAATTCCTCAGGCCGGGTATAATGTGGCCAGTCCAGTATCCCCTCTTGGGTAAACGAGTCGAGCACAGCCGATTCAGGGCTACCGAGTACGCCGGGGAGCAAACGTATAACTGCATCCAACACGCACATGGCCGCCGGTTCACCACCGGAGAGTACATAATCGCCCAGTGAAAGCTGTTCATCCACATCATCGCGGATACGTTCGTCAAAACCTTCATAACGACCACAAAGCACGGTGATACAGGGCATTCGGGTATAGGCCATAGCTCTGCTCTGGGTGAAGTGCGTTCCGGACGGGGTCAGCATGATGACATGTGTTGCCGGTTGGCGCCGTCGCGCCTCGCGGATGGCGGTAACCACCGGTTCCGGCTTTAGCACCATACCGGGTCCGCCGCCGTAGGGGCTATCGTCCACGCGATGGTGTTTATCCGTAGCGAAATCGCGAATCTGGATACAGTCAACCGAGACTATGCCGCCATCCATGGCTCGCTTCGGGATTGAACAAGATAAAGGCGACAAAAAAAACTCGGGAAAGAGGGTCAGGACTTGGGCGTGAAACATGCATCCATCCCCTCGGGCAAATCAACGGTGATACAACGCGCGGTCATATCAACATCCAGCACCACATGGTTGATGAAAGGCAACATCCATTCACCGGGCTTTTCGGTATTCTCGGACGTGTGTACCACCAGAATGTCCTGCGCTCCATAATCCTCAAGTGCAACCACAGTGCCCAGCAAGCCGCTATCATTATCGTCAATCCGGCGTACTTCGCAACCCATCAGATCCGCCCACAGGTATTCGCCCTCAATCAAGGGCATCTCATCGGCAGGCACCCAGATGTGCATTCGCTTCAGCAGGCCCGCCTGCTCGCAGTCGCTTACGCCTTCCAGTTCAGCCAGAACGCGCCGACCATGTTGCCAACAACGATGTACGGCATAGCGCGTGGTGGAATCAGGCGTTTGGCCCAGCCACCAAAAAGAATACCCGGCAATACCGATGGCAGGCCGGGTATGGGAACAAATCGTCAGAGCGCCTTTCAGGCCATGTGGCTTGTGAACCACTCCGACATCAAGCAAACGGTTAGGCGTCAGCCTTTGTCTCCGCGGGAGCAGCTTCCTCGACCGAAGTTTCCTCAGCGGCGTCAGCCTCTTCAACCTTGGCTTTAGCTTCCACAGCAGACTTTTCTTCTGTCTTAGCCTTGGCCTTCTCAGGCAGATCATGGTTCTCAACGAGTTTTATCAGGCTGACAACGCGCGGGGAAACCTGTGCCCCTTCACTGATCCAGGCGTTCACCCGCTCCAGATCCAGTTCGATTACGTCCGGTTCCTTGCATGGGTCATAGAAACCGATCTTTTCGATGAACGCGCCATCACGACGATTACGTTTGTCCATCACCACCACGGAATAAAACGGACGTTTTTTGCGTCCACCACGCTGCAAGCGAATCACAGTTGCCATAAAATCAACACCTCCATAAAATCAGGCGGCGCACTATAGAGTGCTATGCCATAACCGGCAAGAGCTAGCCTTTTCCAATATGAAATGCGTCTGAAATCATAACAGGTCTGTTTAGCATAG
>CAZDWG010000041.1:0-9184 GCA_964509005.1 uncultured Zetaproteobacteria bacterium | reverse complement strand
GCAGTGCCATTGGAAGGCATTGATTCGCCTTCATAGCTTGGGGTATAAGGATTCCCTGAAGTACAATGTTAAAGATGGGTTAGAGTAACAAGTCCACCTATCTGCGTGCAAGCTGATAGCTTGGGCGGAACTTCCTTGACCGGAAAGACATAGATTACTACGCTTCGCGGCCCTTGCGGTAAGAGGTAACAGGCATATCTGCAGCGATATGTGGGGTATTGGCGCGTAGCTCAGTGGGAGAGCATCACCTTGACACGGTGGGGGTCGGCAGTTCAATCCTGCCCGCGCCAACCATTTTCCATCGCCTGCACGATTCTGGAGGGACACCATCGCCATAGCCATCAATATCCAATTGCCTGACGGTTCATCCCGCATCCTGAATGAGGGTGCGACCACTTACGATCTGGCCAACGATATCGGGCCAGGGCTGGCGCAGGCGACGATTGCCGCCGCAGTGAATGGCAAGCTGGTGGACACCACGCACGTATTGCATGACGGGGATAAAGTCTCCCTGATAACCGATAAATCCGATGGCGGCATTGAGATCATCCGGCATTCTGCCGCGCATCTGATGGCCATGGCGGTACAGGAATTATTCCCCAAATCTCAGGTTACCATTGGCCCGCTGATTGCCGATGGGTTCTATTACGATTTTGCCTTTGATCGTCCGTTTACGCCGGATGATCTGGAAAAAATTGAAGTAAAAATGCGGGAAATATCCAAGCGTAAACTGGATGTACAACGGGAGGAATGGGATCGTGATGACGCCATTGCCTACTTTGAAGGAATCGGCGAACGATATAAAGCCAGGCTAATTGGCCGCATTCCCGAAGGTGAAGTGGTAAGCCTGTACAGGCAAGGGGATTGGGTCGACTTGTGTCGGGGTCCGCATGTGCCGAATACCGGGAAGCTCAAATATTTTAAGCTGATGAAGGTGGCCGGAGCCTACTGGGAAGGGAATTCGGATAATGAGCAGTTGCAGCGTATCTACGGTACGGCATGGGCCAGTAAGGGTGATTTGAAGGCATATCTACATCGCCTGGAAGAGGCCGAAAAACGGGATCACCGCAAACTGGCCAAATCACTCCAACTCTTCCATTTGCAGGAGGAGGCACCGGGTATGGTGTTCTGGCATCCGAAGGGATGGAGTCTGTGGCAGGTAGTGGAGAACGAAATTCGTTCCGTCATACGCGCCAACGGTTACAGAGAAATCAGGACACCGCAGATTGTAGACCGGAAGTTATGGGAGCGATCCGGGCACTGGGACAAATTCCATGACGAGATGTTCACGACACACACGGAGAACCGGGATTACGCCATCAAACCGATGAACTGCCCGTGCCATATTCAGGTGTTCAACCAGACGCTGCATTCCTACCGTGATTTGCCACTCAGGCTGGCCGAGTTCGGTTCCTGCCACCGCAATGAACCGTCCGGCACCTTGCATGGTCTGATGCGTTTGCGGAACTTCGTACAGGACGATGCGCATATCTTTTGCACTGAGGGGCAAATTCAGGACGAGGTTTGCCATTTTATTGATTTGACCTATGAAGTTTACAAGCGCTTCGGTTTCGAGGATGTCATCATTTTCTTGTCTGATCGACCGGATCAACGTGTCGGCACGGATGAACAGTGGGACAAGGCGGAAGCCGCCCTGCATCAGGCACTTGAATCGAAGGGTATCGAATATGGCGAGAATCCTGGTGAAGGTGCATTCTATGGTCCGAAGATTGAATTTTCGTTGAAGGATTGTCTGGGCCGCGTGTGGCAGTGTGGCACCATTCAGGTGGATTTCTCCATGCCGGGGCGACTGGGCGCGGAATATGTGGCCGAAGATTCATCCCGCCAGACGCCGGTGATGCTGCACCGGGCTATTCTGGGTTCGATGGAACGCTTTATCGGCATCCTGATTGAGCATTATGAGGGGAAGTTCCCGTTCTGGCTGGCACCGGTGCAAGCGGTGGTGTGCAATATCACCGATGCGCAGGCGGATTATGCGCAAAAAGTTTGCGATTGCTTGCGGCAGGCCGGTTTCAGGGTGGATACGGACTTGCGCAATGAGAAGGTCGGCTATAAAGTGCGCGCCCTTACGCTTTTGCGCGTTCCCTTTATTCTGGTGGTAGGAGATCGGGAGCGCGAGGGAAAAACGGTGGCGATACGTAACCTGAAGGGCGAAAATATGGGTTCGATATCGCTGGACGCATGGCTGGCCGAGATGCGGCGCATGCGAGAGGAGTATGAATAGAATTGAATAAAACACCGACAGGGGGCTTTCATCGCTAAAAAGGAATTGACGATCAATTACGATATCGAGGCTTCCAGAGTCCGGGTGATTGGCAGTGATGGGGAACAGATTGGTGTTTTACCGCGAGTGCAAGCCATTGCCGAAGCGGAAGGAAAAGGACTTGATTTGGTGATGATGTCGCCGAATACCGACCCGCCGGTGTGCAAGGTGATGGACTACGGAAAATTCAAGTATGAACAGAGCAAGAAGGCCAACCTTGCCAGAAAGAATCAGCATATTGTGCATACCAAGGAAGTAAAGGTGCGCGCCAGCACGGATCAGCATGATATGGAAGTGAAAATGAAACGTGCGCGCCAGTTTTTGGAAGACGGAAACAAGGTCAAGCTTTCCATGCGCTTCCGCGGCAGGGAAATGGTTTATGCTTCGCGCGGCGCTGAGCAATTGAGGCGGATTGCCGAAGATTTGAAGGAGTTGGGCAAGGTAGAAAATATGCCCAATATGGAAGGGCGGCAAATGATTATGGTTATCGGGCCGCTGAAAAAATAGTGCAACTAAATTAACAAGCAGGTTGAACATGCCCAAAATGAAATCAAACAGTGGCGCCGCGAAACGTTTTTCCAAAACCGGGCGCGGCAAGTGGAAACGCAATAATGCCTTTGCCAATCACATTTTGACCAAAAAGTCACAGAAGCGGAAGCGTAATTTTCGTGGCACCGAGCTGGTGGCGGCCGCCGACGTGCGTTCGATGAAGCGGCTGGTTCCGTACAAGTAAGGCCGGACAGGTAAGGAGATAGACGATGGCTCGTGTAAATTCCCGTGTGCAGGCGCATGCACGCCACAAAAAGGTAATCAAGGCGGCCAAGGGCTATCGCGGTCGGCGCAAGAGTTGTTTCCGTGTTGCCACGCAGGCCGTAGACAAGGCGCGGCAGTATGCCTACCGCGACCGCAAGGTTAAAAAGCGTGAATTCCGTCGCTTGTGGATTGCTCGCATTAATGCTGCGGCGAGGATAAACGGTATTTCCTATTCGCGCTTCATGTACGGTCTTTCCGAGGCAGGGATTGAACTGGACCGCAAGGTGCTGGCCGACATCGCCGTGCGTGATGCGGAAGGTTTTGCGAAGCTGGCGGAAACAGTTCGCGCGCAGATTCAATAGCACCTAGCCTGAACTATTCATAAATGCCGCCATGCCCTTGCTTGTTCCTTTGTTCGCACCGAATCCCTCGTCGGTCGTCCGTATGCATGGCTACGGTCTCTCTCCTCGGAATCCGCCAGCGAACAAAGGCCCGGCGCAATCATCACGGCGATTTATGAATAGTTCAGGCTAGGTAGTAGAACTTTTCCGGCTTTGACCGGCGTAAGTGGTGATGAAATTGAAGGCAGGGCTGTCCACAGTCCTGCTTTTTTTATTGCAAAAGTGCAAAAACTTTTGCACTTTTGCAATAAAAAAAGGGGTAAGGGATCATGAGCGGGATTGATGCGCTGAAAAATCAACTGGAATTATTAGAAACGCAGGCACTGACTGCATTTGCGGCGGCTGAAAGCCTGGATGAGCTACAGCAATTCCGCATTCAGTTCCTGGGTAAAAAAGGTGCGCTAACCGAGGTGCTGAAGGGTGTTGGTAAGTTGCCGCCTGTCGAGCGTCCGGTGATTGGTCAGCATGTGAACCGGACCAAGACCGCATTGGCAACAGCGCTGGAGCAAAGCGAAGTTGAACTGGCTATGAAAGCCAGGGCGGCACGTGTTGAAGCCGAGCGTATCGATGTGACGTTGCCGGGGCGTACAGTCGCCCGCGGTGCGTTGCATCCGGTACAGCAAGGTCTGGATGAGATGACGGCTATCTTTTCGCAGATGGGCTTTGCCGTGGCTGAGGGCCCTGAAATCGAGGATGAATTCCATAACTTCGATGCGCTGAATATTCCGCCCGAACATCCGGCGCGCGCCATGCACGATACCTTCTTCATCAAGGATTCCGGTGATAAGCCGATGCTGCTCAGGACCCATACCTCACCGGTCCAGATTCGCGCCATGAAACGATTTTTGAGTGAGGCGGGTGAGCCGCCGCTGGCGGTAGTGGCGCCGGGGCGTGTTTATCGTTGTGATTATGATGTTACCCATTCACCGATGTTCCATCAGGTCGAGGTATTCAAGGTCGATCACGATGTGTCGATGGCGCATTTGAAGGGCGTATTAAGGCATTTCTTCTCCGCCTATTTTGAAAAGGATGTGCCGATGCGGTTGCGCCCGCATTATTTTCCCTTTACCGAGCCATCAGCGGAGGTGGATATCGGTTGCGTATTTTGCGCCGGAAAAGGTTGCCGTATCTGCAAGGGTAGCGGCTGGCTGGAGGTGCTGGGGTCCGGCATGATTCATCCGAATGTGTTGAAATCGGTCGGTATTGATACCGGTAAATTCTCCGGTTTTGCATTTGGTCTTGGCGTGGAGCGGCTGGTAATGTTGAAACAGGGGATTCCCGATTTGAGGCTGTTCTTTGAAAATGATGTGCGATTCCTGCGCAGGATGGGGGTAACGAAATGAAAGTTCCTTTTTCCTGGTTGAAAAAATATGTCAAATTGACAGCAATGCCCGTGCAGATTGCTGATGATCTGGTTCGGCTGGGTCATGAAGTGGAGGGCGTGGAAGAGCCACGCGCTGCCGTCAAAGGGGTCAGGGTCGGTCTGATTGAGTCAAAAATTCCGCATCCTGATGCCGATAAATTAAGTCTGCTGCAAGTGGATATCGGCGAAATTAAGCCGCTGGATATCGTCTGCGGCGCATCCAATATGGGTGCGGGCGACAAAGTACCGGTGGCTACCATCGGCACACTGTTACCGAACGGCCTGAAAATCAGAAAGGGCAAGATTCGCGGCGAGGTCAGTTACGGTATGTGCTGCTCCGGGGCGGAGCTGGGACTGGCCGAAGACGCGGCCGGGCTGTTAATTCTACCGGAGGATGCGCCCATTGGTGCGGAAGTCGGCGAGCATCTCGAATTGGAAGAGGCGGTGTTCGATCTCTCCATTACGCCGAACCGTGGCGACTGCATGAGTGTGCGCGGCCTTGCCCGTGATCTGGCGGCGGATGCAGGCTTGCCATTGGCGGCTATTGAATTGGCTGATATCAGTGTTGATTCTTCTGTTGTGGCGCCAGCCGTGACCGTGTCCGCAGAACAGGATTGTCCCGTTTATATGGCCAGGAGCATCGAAGGCATCAAACTGACCGATTCTCCTGCCTGGATACAGGTCAGTTTGATTATGGCGGGCATGCGTCCGGTCAACGGTATTGTCGATGTGTTGAACTACATCATGCTCGATCTCGGCCAGCCGATGCATGCTTTTGATGCCAACAGATTGAGTGGAGGCATCACTGTTCGTGCAGCCACCCGTGGCGAAGGATTTTCTGCACTGGATGGACGCGAACTGAAATTGCATGCGGGCGATCTGGTGGTGACCGATAACGGCAGCGTGATTGCGCTGGCTGGGATTATGGGCTCAGAGCCATCCGGTGTGACTGACGCCACTACCCGTATCGTGCTGGAATCGGCCTTTTTCCGCCAGGCCCGGGTGAGCGAAACGCGCCGCGTCTATGCCATGGTGTCCGAAGCGTCGATGCGCTTTGAACGCGGCGTTGATCCGTCCATGGTTGCGGTCGCCATGCAGCGGGCTACGGCCATGATTACTGAACTGTTCGGAGGCACGGCCAGCGATATCACCATTTGCGGTGATGCTGACAGTATCAATGCGGGTCGCGCAGTCATCTGTACTGTCTCCTGCATTGCCTCAAGGCTGGGTATCGATATTCCCAAATCGGTGGATGATGTGTTGGAACGGATGGGTTTTGGTATTTCGCGAGGAGATGACAGGCTCAATGTGACGGTTCCATCATTCCGGCATGATGTTTCGATTCCCGAGGATATCTCGGAGGAATATGCACGGGTGATTGGTTTCGATGCAATTCCCGAACTGTTGCCTCCGCTGGCGGCAACCGCACCGGTCAAACAGGATCGTTCCATTCATGATGCCGTTGCCGGTGGCTTTTTGCAGGTGGTGACGTATGCGTTCGTATCCGCCAGCGAACAGCGACTGTTTGTCGCCGATGATGGCGCGGACATTAAGCTTATAAATCCGATTTCCGACGCCATGAGCGTGATGCGCCGCTCGGTCTGGCCGGGACTGCTGAGTACCGCCAGACATAATTTGAACCGACAGCAAGCGGGCGTAGCGCTGGCGGAGCAGGGTCGCGTCTATGTTAGAACGGATACCGGATATGATGAAATAAACATGCTGGCATGGCTGATGAGTGGTGAGGCTCACCGGGATGAGTGGTTTGAAGCAGCGCGTGCAGCCGATTTCTTTGATTTGAAAGGTGCGGTTGAAGCGTGGCTGCTTCTACGCGGATTAACCGGTCGTTTCATTGCCGACGATTCGATTCAGGGCTTGCAGGCAGGTCAGAGTGCGAAGATTCTGGTGGGCCGCGTTGAAGCTGGCCGGATCGGCAGGGTGGATGATGATATCGCCGTCGGATTCGATATGGATGCTCCGGCATTCGTCGCCGACATCAACCTCGACGTGTTGCCCACAGGCAAAAACGCGAAGTTTGCGGCGTTGCCTGAGTTTCCGGGCGTGGAACGCGATCTGGTATTTCTGTTTGAACGGGATATTCAGGCTGAAGATATTCTGCAAACGGTGCGCAAAGCTGGCGGCAAGCTGCTCACTGATGCGCGTATCTTTGATATGTATGAGGGTAAGGGTGTTCCTGACGGCAAGATCAGCCTTGGTGTGCGCTTCGCTCTGCAAGCACCGGACCGCACGCTGACGCAGAATGATCCCGATGCGGTCTCGAATGCGATTGTTACAGCTCTGGGCAAACAGTTCGGGGCAAACTTGCGGGGTTAAATCTTTTTGAAGCTGCGCAGCAGGATATTGTCAAAGTGAAAAGGTGGATACGCGTCTCGATCAATCCTTTGTTCAGGGGAAAGCCTGCGGGCCTGAACAGTCCTTGTGGGACATGGTCGGGGAAGTGAGCTGTTGACCGATGCCCCTCTGGGCAAGGTTTTTGTCGTTCGAAATGCCGAACTTGATGTTTGACGGCAGATGAAAGGTGCAACAGATTGAGGGGATGCTGATGTGGAGTTTCGTATAATGTCCTCGGGATCGCAAAAAATACTGGTTGATTTATTTTCTGGCGCAGGTGGTTTGTCCTGTGGGCTGGAGATGGCGGGCTTTCAAGCTGTTTTGGCCAATGAACTTGTTCCAGCGTATGCAAAAACCTATCGGCACAACCATCCTGATAGTGATTTGATTGTTGGGGACATTCGGCAAGTCTGTGAAACTAATATCAGAGAAAGGCTAGGCGTTAAAAAAGGCGAGGTGGATTTACTGGCAGGGGGGCCGCCGTGCCAAGGGTTTTCAATTAATGCGCCGGTTCGTTCATTAGATGATGACAGGAATCATTTATTCAAAGAATATATAAGAATTGCAAAGGAATTGTTGCCTAAGGCTATTCTCATTGAGAATGTGCCAGGTATCATTTCATTAGGAAGAGGCACGGTTATAGAGCAAATTTATAAAGAGTTTGAAGGGTTGGGTTACTCCATTCAGCATAAAATTTTATTTGCAGGGCATTACGGCGTACCTCAGATGCGATTTAGAACGATATTATTGGCCATCAAAGGGAAATGTCAGACCATCCAGTTCCCCAAACCTGTTTACGATGCCACGGCGGTCGCGAATTTCGCTGGGGCGAGAGAACTTTGTTTGCATGTGCTTCCATTGTTTAAGGAAAACATTAAACCTCAAACAACAGTCTGGGATGCCATTTCAGATTTGCCTGAAATTGAATCAGGGTCAAAACACGAAAAGATTAAATATGCTACCGCAAAACCCCGAAGTGAATATCAAAGCACACTGAGAAATAGCAGTGATTACGTATATAACCATAGCTGTAACAACCTTGGAAAAATTAACTTCGAGCGTCTAAAACATATTCCACAAGGTGGTAGCTGGCGTGATATACCCTTTGAATTATTGCCCGCAGGGTTAAAGCGCGCCAGAAGAAGCGACCATACCAAAAGGTATGGAAGGCTTCATCCAGATGGTCTTTGTTCGACTGTTCTAACCAAATGTGATCCGCACTGGGGTAGTTTTTTCCATCCGGTGCAGGATCGCGTTATCTCTGTGAGAGAAGCTGCCCGCATTCAGTCATTTCCGGATCACTATCATTTTACAGGCTCCATAACCCAGCAATATGAACAAGTGGGCAATGCCGTGCCGCCTTTGATGGCTCGCGCCATTGGAATGACTATCATTAAGATGTTGAATCAGACATGAGAAAAAGAAAAGATTTGGTTGAAATATTTGGTTATGCTCCAGCCGATTTATCAAGGGAAGCAAGATCATTATGGAATATCGGCGGTTGTCCATTTGTAAATAAAGCATGCATTAAAATTAATCATGACCAAACCATTACTTATGGGACATGTTCAGTTACGTCACCATACGGGGATATTATAATATGTCCGAACCGTCTGTATGCCAATCACTATGAAACCCTCAAGCGTGTCGCAAATGATGCTTTTGGAGATATTCCATTCTTATTGTATGACGAATATATTGAAAAGCGTGCCGGTCTTGAGGAGTGCGTAGTTGCGCTGGGTAAAAATTCCGGGAAAGAAGTTCAGGTTGGCGGCCATTTATCTATGGATTGGATTTTGGCCCGTGTTGTGAATACGGAACTTGTTGAGTATGCAGGAATTGAAATCCAGAGTATTGATATCACTGGCAACTATCGCGATGCGTGGCATGGTTATAAAAATTTGCCAGAAACACACATTCAGTTGTCAGAAATACCTTCTTCCAGCCATGGTCTGAACTGGGCCAATGTGCATAAGCGCCTGATTCCACAGTTAATTCATAAAGGTGTGATTTGTTCACATTCTTCAATGG
>CAZDWG010000040.1:0-9257 GCA_964509005.1 uncultured Zetaproteobacteria bacterium | reverse complement strand
CTTGGTCTGACCCGCGTGCAAGGGCTCTGTGGCATGATTTGTGGGTAAAGGGCAGATCTAGGGGTATGTTTTCACACAGGGGACAGCCATCTTTTATGCTCACGGTTACGGCCATACACGGAATCAAAATACATGCCTTGCAATTGCTCCGTTACGAGGCCGCGCGAACCCGAGCCAACCTTGCGCCCATCTACTTCGCGGATCGGCGTCACCTCCGCTGCCGTACCGGTAAAGAATGCTTCGTCCGCCACATAGACTTCGTCGCGCGTGATACGTTTGACCACAACCTCGTAGCCGACTTCTTCAGCCAACTCAATGACCGTTGCACGCGTAATGCCATCCAGTGCACTGGTTAAATCCGGCGTGTAAATGATACCGTCCCGGACCATAAAGATATTCTCGCCGCTGCCCTCAGCCACGAAACCTTCCACGTCCAGGAACAATGCTTCGTCATAGCCATCGCGCCGCGCTTCGGAAAGTCCCAGCATGGAATTGATATATTGTCCGTTCGCCTTGGCCTTGCACATGGCAATATTCACATGGTGGCGGGTGTACGATGAGGTTCTGATACGAATGCCGTTATTCATGCCGTCATCCCCGAGATAGGCTCCCCATTCCCAGGCCGCAACGATGACATGAACCTTCAGATTATCCGCGCGCAAGCCCATCCCCTCGGAACCATAAAATACCATGGGGCGGATGTATGCCGAGTTCAGGTTGTTTTCACGCACGGCCTTCTTCTGCGCTTCATTTAATATCTCTTTGTCAAAGGGCATGGGCATATTCATGATATGTGCCGAACGGAACAGTCGGTCTGTGTGATCCCGCAAACGGAAAATGGCCGTCCCTCCTTCGGCTTCGTAAGCACGAACGCCTTCAAACACGCCCATGCCATAATGCAGGGTATGCGTCAGCACATGTACCTTGGCCTCCCGCCAGGGAACCATTTCACCATCAAACCATATCCAGCCGTCGCGGTCCGCAAAATTCAGCATCGTTGTATTTGCTCCTTTCACCTGTTCGCGTCCCATGGAAGCGAAAATTCCGGTTCATTTCAATAAAAATTCCAGTAATGCCTTCTGGGCATGCAGCCGATTCTCCGCTTCATCCCAGACAACCGATTGCGGGCCATCCATGACCTCGGTCGTCACTTCCTCGCCACGGTGCGCTGGTAGACAATGCATGAACAACGCATCCGGTTTTGCTGCCGCCATTACTTCCGTATTCACCTGAAAGTTGGCAAAGATTTTTTTGCGAATATCCTGTTCTTCTTCTTGCCCCATGGAAGCCCAGACATCGGTGGTGACGAGGTCAGCATCTCGCGCAGCGGCAGACGGGTTGTCAGCCAGCACAATCTCGGCGCCCAGCGTACGCGCGGCAGTCAGTAATTTTTCATCCGGACAATAGCCTTCCGGACAGGCAATATTGAGCTTGTATCCGAACGATACGGCACCATTAATCCACGAATGCGCCATATTGTTGCCGTCGCCAATCCAGGCGATGGTTTTCCCGGCAATATCGCCGCGATGTTCCTGATAAGTAAACACGTCGGTTAGAATTTGACATGGATGGGTGAGATCGGTCAGCCCGTTGATGACCGGTACCGAGGAGTGTGTGGCAAACCGCTGGATATCATCCTGCGCGAAGGTACGAATTACCACCCCGTCCACCATGCTCGAAATGACACGCGCCGAATCCTCGACGGGCTCACCGCGCCCCAGTTGGGTAGTGCCGGAATGCAGAAACAGCGCATGGCCGCCAAGATGGTGCATGCCCACTTCAAAGGACACGCGCGTGCGGGTGGATGCCTTGTCAAAAATCATGGCCAGTGTTTTCCCGGCCAGCGTCCTGTGCGGCGCGCCGATTTTCCGCATGGTTTTCAGTTCCGCCGCACGCGCAAGGACACTTCGCGCTTCCTCGGGCGTGATATCCAGTAATGTCAGAAAGTGTCTCACATCAACGCCTCATCCATGGGCAAACAATCGCCAAGAATAGCTAATGCCTCGTCAATTTCCGCCGATGTCACATTCAGTGGTGGTAGAAAGCGAAGCACCCTGGAGCCTGCCGGTAGCAACAGCAGGCCAGCTTCGCGGCAGCAGGCAATGGTATCGGCCACATGGCATCCCAATTCGGCGCCGATAAGCAAGCCCTGGCCGCGGACCTCCCGTATGGTCGGGTGAACGTGTTGTAATGCCCTTAATCCTGACAGCAGCCTGCTTCCTTGCACGCGGACGTTTTCCAGCAGTCCTTCCCGCTCAATCACACCAAGTACAGTCAGTGCTGCAGTACAGGAAAGCGGGTTGCCACCAAAGGTGCAGCCATGCGTGCCGGGACTGAAAGAGGCTGCGACGGATTCGCTTGCCAGCATGGCGCCAATGGGGACGCCGCCTCCCAGCCCTTTGGCCAGAGTGAGAATGTCCGGCCGCATGCCGGTATGTTCAAAGCCGAACATCTCGCCGGTGCGCCCCACGCCGGTTTGCACTTCGTCCAGCATCATCAGGATGCCCGTATCATTACACAAGGTGCGCACGCCCCGTAAATAGGTATCCATAACGACATTGACGCCGCCTTCGCCCTGGACGGGTTCAAGAAGAATTCCTGCCGTATCATCGTCTACGATCTGTTCCAGTGCATCCATGTCGTTTAGAGGTACATGGATGAAGCCCGGAGGTAGCGGATCAAAGCCTGTTTTTACCTTGTCCTGTCCGCTAGCGGTCAGCGTGTTGAGGGTTCGCCCGTGAAACGACTGGCTAGCCGTGACAATGGTGCGCCGAGGACTATCCTGATCGTACCAGTATTTACGCGTCAGTTTGATGGCGGCCTCGTTGGCTTCCGCACCGGAATTACAGAAGAAAATGCGCTCAAGTCCGGCAAGGCACGCCAGTTTCTCCGCCAGTTTTTCCTGGGCGGGAATATGAAACAGATTGGAACAGTGCAGCATGGTCCGTGCCTGTTCGCTGATGGCTTGAGCCAGCGCCGGATGTGCATGGCCGAGGGTGTTGACGGCAATACCCGAGATGAAATCGAGATATTCCTTTCCCGTACTATCCCACGCATGCGCACCGCGACCGCGTACCAGACGTACGGGGTAACGGGCATAGGTAGTCATTACCGCCTGATGATTCATTTGCCGCAGTCTAGCCTGAACTATTCATAAATGCTGCCATGCCCTTGCTTGTTCCTTTGTTCGCACCGAATCCCTCGTCGGTCGTCCGTATGCGCGCTCACGGCCTTCTCCCCTGGAATCCGTCGCGAACAAAGGCCCGGCGCAATCATCACGGCGATTCATGAATGGTTCAGGCTAGAGATGATTGCGTCGGAGTGCACCCTGGGACCTGATTTGTTAAGCTTGGCTGATGAATCCGGGAAATGAGCCGCATCGCATACGTATCAAGGTTTGCGGGATTACGCGAGGAGAGGATGCATTGCTGGCCGCAAGCCTTGGCGTGGATGCCATCGGTTTTGTATTTTACGACAAGTCTCCACGGTTCATTCCACCCATGAAGGCTGCAACGATTATTCGCGCACTGCCGCCATTTGTGTCGGCTGTAGGCCTGTTCGTCAACCCAGGACAAAGCGAGATCAATGATGCGCTGAAACATTGCCCCCTGGATGTATTGCAGTTGCACGGCGAAGAAACACCGGAATTTTGTGAGGCCCAGGTTCGCCGCGTTGTTAAGGCTGTAGCCGTTCAGGAGGCGGCGAATCTGAAAATTGTCCATGCCTATCCCTGTCCCGTATTGCTGGATGCCAAAGCGCCCGCTGGTGTGTACGGGGGCGCCGGGGAAACCTTTGACTGGATGCTGCTGAATGGGTTTGAACATACACATCCGCTGATCCTCGCTGGCGGATTAAATGCCGAAAATGTGCGACAGGCATTAAGGATTCGCCAATGGGAAGCGCTGGATGTATCCTCTGGCGTAGAGTCCATGCCCGGTGTGAAGGATGCCGATAAATTGCACGATTTTATGACCATCGTACATCAACACGGATATTAACCTGCATGATTCGTGAATCCTGGGCCAGGGGATGATAGATTGTTGAGTGTCACTGAATCCATGTATGACTTTTCCATTAAGCACCCACCGGATGCCGGCGGCCATTTTGGCCGTTTTGGTGGCAAGTATGCCGCGGAAACGCTGATGGGACCGCTGGCTGAGCTGGAAGCCGCCTTCTTCGATGCGTGGGAGGACGAAGCGTTCCAGCGTGAACGCATGCGTCTGTTGCATGAATATGCCGGGCGTGCCACACCTCTATATCATGCCGAGCGTTTGTCACGAGACAATGGCGGCGCCCATATCTGGCTCAAACGAGAGGATTTGACGCATACTGGCGCGCACAAGATCAATAACACTATAGGTCAGGGATTGCTGGCGCGCCGTATGGGCAAGAAGCGCGTCATTGCCGAGACCGGCGCCGGTCAGCATGGCGTGGCTACGGCGACCGTGGCGGCCATGTTTGGCATGGATTGTGACGTGTACATGGGTCGTGAGGATGTGAAGCGGCAAATGCCGAACGTGTTGCGTATGCGGTTATTGGGCGCCAACGTCATCCCGGTGGATTCGGGAACGGCCACGCTCAAGGATGCGATGAATGATGCCATGCGTGACTGGGTGGGCAGTTGTCAGGAGACCTTCTACATTATTGGCACGGTAGCCGGTCCGCACCCTTATCCGCTGATGGTGCGCCAGTACCACGCCGTGATCGGTCAGGAGGCGCGCGCGCAAATGCTGGCCCAGGCCGGATGTTTGCCGGATGTGGCCGTTGCCTGCGTTGGCGGCGGATCCAATGCTATGGGGCTTTTTCACCCTTTACGTGATGATCCGGTGCGTCTCGTCGCCGTCGAAGCGGCGGGCAGAGGGCTGGAAAGCGGAGCGCATGCGGCCTCTCTGGCTGCGGGGAAGCCGGGTATCCTGCATGGTAATCTGACCTACCTCCTGGAAAACGGGGAAGGGCAGATTCAGGGGACGCACAGTATTTCCGCGGGACTCGATTATCCTGGCGTGGGTCCGGAACTCGCGGCCATGTTGGAAGCACATGAGCTGGAACTGGATGCGGCGACGGACGACGAGGCTCTGGAGGCTTTTCAGAGGCTTACCCGCGTCGAAGGAATCATTCCGGCACTGGAATCCAGCCATGCACTGGCCGCCGGATTACGCATTGCCGCCACCATGCGCGGCGATCAGCATGTGCTGGTGAACCTTTCGGGCAGGGGTGACAAGGATATGAATACGGTTTTCGAGGCTCTGGGCTGGGCGGAGGATGTGGTATGAGCCTTGATCGTCTGGCCAATTGCTTCGAGGCATGCCGCGATGAAGACCGCGCCGCTCTCATTGGCTACCTGACAGCGGGAGATCCGGAACCTCAAGTTTCCGAGCCGTTGTTGCTTGCGCTTGCCAGGCATGCGGATATCGTGGAAATCGGTATGCCATTTTCAGATCCCATGGCGGATGGCCCGGTTATCCAGGCCGCGAGTGAGCGGGCGTTGGCTGCCGGAACGACGATGCATGATGTGTTTCGGCTGGCCTTGAAGGTGCGCAAGGAAGCCCCCAAGGTGGGTATCATCCTGATGGGTTATGGCAACGTAGCTTATGCCATGGGCTATGATGCCTTTGCCTGTCAGGCGGCCCTGGCCGGTGTGGACGGTGTGTTACTGGTGGATATTCCGCCGGAGGAGTCCAATGAGCTGGATGTCGCCCTGGACGAACATGGGTTGCGCTGTATCCGGCTGCTTGCTCCAACCTCCTCGGAGGCACGTCGCAAGCTGATCATCAGCTCGGCAAGCGGTTTTATTTATTATGTCTCCCTGATAGGAATTACGGGCGCGGAGATGGGAAAAATGGAGGAAATCAACAAACAGGTTTCACGGTTGCGTGAACAATCCGATTTGCCCGTCTGTGTTGGCTTTGGTATTAAAACACCGGAACAGGCGGCAAAAGTAGCGGCATTTGCCGATGGCGTGATTGTCGGCAGCCGTTTCGTGATGCAAGTCACGGAAAATATCTCTGATGTTGATGCAATGGTTCACGCTATGGAACGCACAGCGCATGCAATGCACGCGGCCATGCGCCGGAGGGATGCACATTGAGAATCAAGGTTCTGGGTTGTTACGGCGGACAGTTGCTGGGCTTTCATTTGACTTCGTTTCTGGTCAATGATTCCATTCTACTGGATGCAGGTTCACCGACTGAGGGTCTGGACCTCGAAGACCAGTTCGCTATCCGCCATATTTTTCTGTCACATACGCATCTTGATCACATCAAGGATATTGCATTTCTGGCTGATAATCGTTTACTTAAACGCTTGGGTGGCGCCAAGGAGAATCGCCAAATTGTAGTTCATAGCCTGAAAGAAAATCTGGATGTGCTGCGTAAACATTTCCTGAATAACCAGATATGGCCGGATTTCACTAAACTACCCGATACCGATGATCCTATTCTGGCATTTGAAGAGATCATGCCTGAAGAACCCATCGAAGCGGATGGTGTGACGATTACGGCCATTGCCGTCAACCACCCCGTGCCATGCACCGGGTTTCTTCTGGATGAGGATGGCCAGCAATTTATTTACACGGCGGATACCGGCCATACGGAGCGGATATGGGAGGTGGCCAATACACAACCCAATCTTAGGGGAATCATCATGGATTGCTCGTTCCCCAATGATTATGAGCGCCTGGCGGACATCAGCGGCCATTT
Source organism: uncultured Zetaproteobacteria bacterium (assembly GCA_964509005.1). GTDB lineage: Bacteria > Pseudomonadota > Zetaproteobacteria > Mariprofundales > Mariprofundaceae > JAUZQZ01. The sequence goes on along the minus strand of CAZDWG010000040.1, from coordinate 2,559 downwards.
GACGCCGAATGGTATGGCTAAAGAGCTGACCAAGTTCAACAAGCTCGGGGAGGTTTCCGTGTACCTGTACCATATGAAGCCGGAAACACTCAATGTGTTAACGGCGGAGATGGAATCATTAGATTTACCGCATCTGCGCATGCTAACACAAGTGGATGAACTGCTATTTTAGGGTATAGGCTCTGAACACATGAACTGGATTACACGACTTATTGAACGACCCTCGGCTATATTGGGCGGGTCAAAGCAAGATATGCCGGAAGGCTTGTGGATCAAGTGTCCCGATTGCTGTGAAGTGATTTACAACAAGGAGATGCAACGTAGCCTGATGGTATGCCCAAAATGTGGACATCACCATCGTGTTTCCGCTGTGCGGAGGGCGGAGTTTCTGTTTGATGCCAATACATTTGAACATCTTGATACCGGGCTTCGTTCTCAGGATCCACTTGATTTCCGTGATAAGAAGAAGTACCGGGACCGTATCAAGGAAGCTTCAAAAAGGGCGGGGGATGAAGATTCGGTGCGTAATTATCTCGGTGATATTGAAGGGCAAACAGTCTCCGCATCAATTTTTGAGTTCGGTTTTATGGGTGGCAGTATGGGCGCTGTGGCTGGCGAAAAAATCGTGCTGGCCATGGATCGGGCGATGGAGCGGCGTTGTCCTTACCTGCTGGTTGCGGCCTCCGGTGGCGCCCGTATGCAGGAAGGTGTTTTGTCCCTGATGCAGATGGCAAAAACATCCGCTGCCGCCAAACGTCTGAAGGATGCGAGTATTCCCTTTATCTGTTTGCTGACGGACCCAACCATGGGGGGTGTTTCCGCGTCCATCGCATGGCTGGGGGATATTATTTTGGCTGAGCCTGGGGCACTTATCGGTTTCGCGGGACCAAGGGTGATTAAAGAAACCGTGAATCAGGAACTTCCCGAGGGCTTTCAACGGGCTGAGTTTCTTTTGCAACACGGGCTGATTGACGCCATCGTTGATCGGCGTGAGTTGCACGATTATTTGAAGAATTTATTCAGCCAGCTCTTGCAGCGGCCTTATCGGCAAGCGGCGGGATAGTTTCAGAAAACGTTTACCGCGAAGGGCACAAAGTTCCGCAATGACGCAAAACCAGGGATTGTCTATTGAATCATTCCTTTCAAGATTAGGTTCGCCCACTGCGGATCGGGATTACCGACCAGGGCATCAGCGTGTTCGTGCTCTGCTGGCGGAAATGAATCTCAACCGGCCTCGCCTGCGTATCCGCATTGTCGGCACCAATGGCAAAGGCTCCACTGCCTTCATGTTGGCGCATGCGCTGCAAGCGGCGGGGCTTACCGTTGGCCTTTATACGTCTCCTCATATCCACGTGTTCAACGAACGCATCCGCATCAATAAGCAGCAGGTCACCGATGCGGAAATTATTCCCATTTTGGAAGATATGATATTTACCGCCATGAATATCAGCGCATCTTATTTTGAAGTGGCGACAGCTTTGGCGTTATCCCTTTTCTCCAAGGCGCGGGTTGACGTGGAAATTCTGGAAGCAGGTGTGGGTGCGCGCATGGATGCAACGACAGCCGTACCGGCCGATATGGCGTTAATGACATCCATTGGTCTTGACCATCAGGCATGGCTGGGCGAGACACTGGCGGCCATTGCCGATGAAAAGGCGTATGCCATGCGGGGCTGCCGCTGGGCGGTTAGCGCGCCGCAGGCCGGTGAAGTTGCTGAAATTTTACAGCGTCACAGGATGGATATTGAGTTTGTTTCAGGTGAAGAGGACTTCCCCCCGTTAAAAATGGCGGGAGATCATCAGCGATGCAATGCGTTGCTTGCTTATGCCGCAATCCGCCGTCTTTGCATGGAAGGCGAAGTGGTGGCGGATTTGCCGTTGATGATGGAGGTCGTAGCGGATACTGAAGTTCCGGGCCGATTGCAGCATATCCGCTGGTGTCATCGTCACATCTGGCTGGATGCAGCGCACAACATACATGCCGTACGGGCATTATTGCCTTCGTTTCATGCTCTCGCCAACCCATTCGATGGCATTCTGGTGTTTACGCGCGAGGATCGCGACCTTGCCGACGCATTACCGCTATTGCGGCCCTTTACTCGCAGGCTGGTGGCGCAATATGATTCCGTCAGGTGCTGTGATGCACATTATAATTCCTTGCGGGACGCGCTGGATGCGGAAATAGCGGGAAAAGAAAAGGGTTCTTTCCTGGTGTTGGGCTCGTTTACCAGCGTGGCAGCCTCCGAGGCGTGGCTCATGGAGAATCGTGAATCAGGTTCTTGAGATTGCTGGCTATTGCCGCGTTATTACTGCGTTATTACGGGCGTCTAGCGCCTGTTTCATTGCAGTCCGGGCGGCAGGCGTTTCGCGTAACAGGCAATATAGCGACGCACGCATAAAGGCAGCATCGGTTGCTTTTGCGGAAGCGACATCATAGTCATAAGGATGGAAAAATAATCTTAGCCCAAGAAAAGAGTGCGATTTCTAATATTGAGTGGTATACATAAGGCAGCGCAACTTTTCTTCTGTAAAATTGAACAAACGTTGTTTTTCGAAGTGG
>CAZDWG010000039.1:0-9793 GCA_964509005.1 uncultured Zetaproteobacteria bacterium | reverse complement strand
CTGACCCGTGTGCAAGGGTTCTGTGGCATGATTTGTGGGTAAAGGGCAGGGCTGGGCGCTGGTTCATAAAATACGGGCAACCATCACTGTTGTTTGCATGGCTACCGGTTATCGGCGATCCGCTATGTCTGGTCGCGGGTTTGCTGCGCAGCCCGATATGGATGTTTCTGGTTCTGGTAACGCTCGGCAAGTTTGGCCGATATGCATTCCTGGCCTGGATTGTTACCATTGTCGCTTGATCGACCGCATCACCCGGAGGAGCCTTATTTCCACGCAAACAAAATTCGGGCAGTTGAGCAAAAATGGCCTCACATGGCTAAAAAGTCAGGATATGCTGTATCTCAGCGTATTGGCGATCGCCGTCGGCGTCATTGCCGCTTATGCTGCCTTGCTACTACGCCACGGAATAGAACTGGTTTCCAGTCTCTGGACGGGGGAAACCGCGTGGGATACAACGATTGGCTCCCTTCCCTGGTATATCTATCTGTTGGCGCCGACCCTTGCCGGTTTGCTGATTGGGTGGATCAATGCGCGCCTGCTCAAAAAAGGCGATTTTCGCGGCGTTGCCGGTGTGCTGGCCGATCTTGTGGAACACCATGGGCGCATCAATCGCAAGCAGATGGTCACGGAAACACTGGGTGGGGCGATTAGCATAGGCAGCGGCGCAAGCCTGGGCCGTGAGGGACCAACAGTGGCCTTGGGGGCCGTTATCGCATCGGAAATCGGGCGTTGGCTGCATTTGACGGAGCAGCAAGTACGAACCCTGATTGGCTGTGGCGTGGCCGCGGGCATCGCTGCTTCATTCAACACGCCTATCGCGGGCGTACTGTTTGCCACGGAGGTCATCCTGGCCGACTATGCCATGTCCACGTTCAGTCCGATTGTCATTTCTTCAGTGATGGCAACGGTCATATCGCGATCTGAACTGGGCAATTTTCCCGCTTTCATTATCCCCGAATATCATTTGGTCAGCACATGGGAGATATGGGTCTATGTTGCTATTGGTGTTTTGTGCGGCTTGATTGCATCCCTCCTCATCAAAGCGATGGGTCCCACGCGCCTTTTCCTCCTCCGCCACGTTCCGAACAAGATTCTTAGGCCCGCCGTAGCGGGGGCCGTGATTGGCATGATAGGCATGGCGGTGCCGCAGATCATGTCCATTGGCTACGGTACCGTCGGATCAGTCATGCTTGGAAAAGTGGACCCGGTATTGTTTGGTCTGGTTCTGCCTGTGAGCGCCTTTCTCGCCATCATCCTGCTTGGCAAGTTATTGGCTACAGTGATTAGTTTTGCCGCAGGCTTTCCCGGAGGCCTGCTGGGGCCAGCTCTTTTTCTGGGTGCCATGGCGGGGGGCTTGTTTGGTGGTATTATCCATGATATTTCACCCGCCTTCACCGAAAGTTCCGGTGCGTATGCATTGGTAGCCAGCGGTGCCTTAACCGCCGCTGCCCTCCAGGCGCCGATCACCATTATGATCATGGTGTTTGAACTCACGTCAGACTACCATATTATGCTGCCGCTGATGGCCTCCTGCATTGTGGCTACCCTGATCTCGCGCGCGTTTGGCCGCGAATCCGTATTCACCGAGGTGCTGGCGGAGCACGGTATTGAAACGCACTGGACACTGGAACAATCGTGGTTGCGGTCGGTCAAGGTGACGCAAATCCCCTGGCGGCCTATTCCCTGCGTGACTGAACAGACACGCCTTGCTGAACTCAAACAGATCTATGTGGATTCAGGCAAGGGATGCGTGATTGTCAGGGATGATGAGGAAAACATGACGGGCATCATCAGCTTCGCCGATCTTCAGCCATGGCTGCTGGATTCCAGCATGGATCAGCTCACTGTTGCTTCGGAGGTGGCCAATCGCCATGTACAAACTATTTCCGAGGACGATAGCCTGCTTAACGCCATTCGCATGTTCGATCAGGCGGTATTTGAACAGGTTCCAGTGATCTCCAAAGATGATTCCCGTCAGGTGCTGGGTGTACTTTCACGCAGTGCTGTATTTTCCACCTACCATAAACTTATTGTTAAACATGGTGAGCAGGCGGAAGATTAATGGTTGAGATGGCGATACGGCTTAATAGCTCACAGGACGCGGCTGTGCGGGCAGGGGATGGCCCCCAACTGATTCTCGCAGGCGCCGGTTCCGGCAAGACACGCACCATCATCCATCGCGTGGGGCATCTGATAGCCCATCAGGGCATCGCGCCCCACCGTATTCTGGTCGTAACGTTCACCAACAAGGCAGCCGCTGAACTTAAAGCGCGTCTGACTCACCTTATCGGCGATGATGGCGGTGGTGTGGTTTCCGGCACGTTCCATGCCATTTCGCTGCGTTTTCTGCGCCGCCATGCCAGTGTGCTCGGTTATCCGAAAGCATTTCAGGTGATTGATGCGGATGATCAGAGGACGTTGGTCAAACGCCTGCTCAAAGCGCGCAATATTGATACGGACAAACTGCATCCCAACTATCTTACCGGCTGGATTGAGCACTGCAAACATGCGGGATTGCTGCCCGCCGAAGCGCCTGAACAGGCGTGGAACGGTATAGATATGCGCGAGCTTTACGTCACGTATCAGATGGAACTGGTACAACTGGAGCGTATGGATTTCTCCGATCTTCTTCTCAACACAGTCATATTGCTGCGCGACCACGCGGATGTAGCGGCAAGCTTGCGCGGTCGTTTCGATCATGTGCTGGTGGATGAGTATCAGGATACCAATCCGGTCCAGCATCAATGGTTGTTGCTGTTGTGCCGCGAACATCGCAACCTGACCGTGGTTGGGGATGATGACCAAAGCATTTACGGCTGGCGTGGCGCCGATGTGCGTCATATTCTGGATTTCGACCAGGTATGGAATGGCGCCAATACCCATCGGCTGGAGGAAAACTACCGTTCCAGTGGCGCCATCCTCAAACTGGCCAATGCCATCATCGCATCCAACCCCCATCGCCATGAGAAGGTACTCCAGTCCACGCGCGAAATGGGCGCAACGCCGCGGTGGGTGGTATGCAATGACGAATACGATGAAGCGCGGCGCATTGCCGCATTCCTCAGGCTGCGGCGTGAGCATGGTACGCCATGGCGTGAGTTGACCGTACTTTACCGTTCGAACCGCCAGTCTCTGCCCATTGAGCAACGCTTGCGCGAGGAAAACATTCCCTATCGGGTCATCGGTGGCATGGGTTTTTTTGAGCGCATGGAAATCAAGGATGCGTTGGCTTATTGGGCGATTTTGCACCGATGTGCTGATGCATTGCACTTGCTCAGAATATGCAATAAACCCAAACGCGGCATTGGTGCGGTGAGCCAACAGACGATTTCGCGGATGCTGGCTGCTTCGGAGTTACGCGCCGCTGATTGGTTGGATGCGGTCGGGTTGGACACAATCGGGTTGGACACAATGTCCGGAAGTGGTGGTGCGGGTGCCGTCGCCAAACTTGTACCGCTGGCGCGTATCATCATCGAACAACGTAAAACAGCCGCCAAAGCGCCGGATTTGGGTATGGGCGCGTTACTGGAAGCCAGTGGCTATGTGGAGAGCCTCAAAGGGCAGGGACAACTGGAAGCGGAGTCCCGCATGGAAAACATCAGCGCCTTACGGGATTTTATTGCCACGGCTGCAACCGGAGACATCACGCCTGTTGAGTTCATGGACCGCGCGGCGCTGTTGCAAAGCGGTGAGGATATGAATGAAGGAGCCCATCGTCGCAATCGGCAGGATGACAACGCCGTAGCCCTGATGAGCTTGCATCGGGCCAAAGGGCTGGAGTTCGATACGGTTGTGCTGGCTGGCGTGGAAGATGGCCTGTTGCCGCATCAGCGAGCCCTGGATGAAGGCGAAACGGGTGTCAGCGAGGAGCGTCGCTTGCTTTATGTGGGCGTGACGCGAGCCAGGAATTATTTACTGCTGACTTCCGCGCGCATGCGCCGAATGTTTGGTGATATAATTTTTCCACGACCCAGCCGCTTTATCGCTGAGCTTTCGTCCGACGTGCTGGAACGTGATGAAGCGAAAAACCTGCATGTGCCCGTACCACCATTCGGCGGAATGGATATCGGCAGCACGGTCCGTCATCCCAGCTTCGGTGAAGGCGTAATCCTCGGCGTGGAAGGCGCAGGCGATGCTATACGTGTATCGGTACAATTCCGCCATGCTGGAATCAAACGTTTGATGCTAAAATATGCATCGTTGGAACCCGCATGATTTTGTTTTCACCGCCATTTTCTGCAAGAATCCGGAAAATCTTCACCGCAAGAGGCTCTTTATAATGGTGTTTTTTTGCGGTAAAAATGTTATCTACAGGAGTTCCTATGTCCGTCACTATCTATCACAACCCCCGCTGTTCCAAGTCTCGCGCCACCATGGCGTTGTTGGAGGAGCGCCATGTGAATGCCGATATGATTGAATATCTGAAAAATCCACCCTCCGAAGATGAGCTTACCCGGATCCTCGCCATGCTGGGCAAGGAGCCCGAAGAACTGATGCGCAAAGGGGAAGATGAATACAAGCAATACATCAAGGGCTGGGATTTAAGCCGCGAGGAGCAGATCAGGCGAATGGTAGAACATCCTGTTCTGATTGAGCGTCCCATTGTGGTCAGCAATGGCAAAGCGGCCATCGGTCGTCCGCCGGAATCCGTACTGGGGATTCTTTAGCTAAGGAGTTGTAAATAAATAACATGGCGAAGATGGGCCAAAGTGGGGAAGCCGATCGCCGCTCACGGGTTTTGCAAGAGGCTCATTAGTCCCAGGAACCGCCATTGAATATGGATGCCGGTTCCTGGGCTAGTGTCGAAACTGGCGTTCCACTAGCGGCATGGCAATGCATCGAGGCGTTAGCTTTTGCATTAAAAACAATAACTTGTGACGAATACCGGGAACACAATAGCCGCCGCCATGATCCAGTTTTTTAAGTGTTTGACTGACCACGGTGACTGCGCCGGTACGGAAGGCGGAACCTGTTCCGAGCGGCATTCCGGACACATCGCGGAACCCCGTAGGTGAAGGGCCGGGTGCCAGCGTGACCACGCGAATTTTATCCGCGAGTTCAATACGCAAGGCTTCACTCCACCATGTCAGGCCGGCTTTGCTTGCAGCATAGATACTCATGTACGGCAGGGGTGTTTCTCCGGCCAGAGACGATACGTTGATGATAAATCCATGGTTGCGAATCAGAACGGGAAGCAGGGCATGGGTCAGATTTACGGGTACCACAAGATTTGTCTGTAACATATCCAGTTGGGGTGGAATTTCACGGCATCCAAACCGTCCCCAGACGCCGAATCCGGCATTGTTCACCAGTCCCGTTAACGCATGTTGTTGTTTGGCGTTACCAATCAGGTTTTCTACGTCACTGATGGAAGTCAAATCACCATAGATGCAGGTATGCCGGTCTGGTTGTTGCAGCATATCAAGGGTTAATCGCATGCGAGCACGGTCCCGCCCATGCAGGATTAAGCTGAAACCACGTTTTTCCAACTGGCAGGCGAATTCGCGGCCAAATCCACCCGTTGCTCCGGTAATCAGCACGCTGCCTGTATCTTTCACGATACCTTTCGTATGGGCAACATGTGCCGTCGGCGTTGTTCAAACGCGCAAATATGGTCAATGCCACAGGATTTCAGCAGGGTCAGACAATCATCCATGGCATATCCGACAGCTTCAGGTGAATGGGCATCGGAACCAAATGCAAAGGGGATGCCCAATGCCGCCGCACGTTGAATGATGCGTGGATGAGGATAGATCTCCTTCACCGGCTTGCGCAGGCCCGCCGAACTTATTTCGAGGGCGCAATCAGCCTTTCTGACCACCTGTAGCATGGATTCCATGGCAGAGGTGACGCGCTGGCTGCCTTCGGGAGGCCGATGTCCGAATTTCTTGATTAAGTCCGGGTGGCCAATGATATCGAACATGCCGGTGGCGGCGGATTGCGCGACCAGACCGAAATAGGCACACCACGCATCCTCGATGTCACGGCCATCCCAGCATTTGATCTTGTCCGGATTATCAAAATCCCACCCTTCAATATAGTGAACGGAGCCAATCACATAGTCCCAGTCGTACGCGGCGATAATCGCGGCAACATTCGTTTCGCTGCCGGGACGAAAATCCGCTTCCAGACCGATGCGTACGGTCAAGGTTCCCGAGAGTCTATCACGCACGGATTCAACTTCGTGCTGATAGCCATTCAATTCCTGCATATTCATACGCCAGTCGTCATCAAACGTCGTTGGCATTGGCGAATGATCGGACATGCCGATCTCCGTCAGTCCGGCGGCCATCGCGGCTACGGCATATTCGCGCACATCACCTGTAGCATGATGGCAACGGGGCGTGTGCATATGATAATCGGGGACGGGTTGGTAGCGCATGCGGTGATTTACATCAATGATCCGGGCTGGCGGCTTTTTGCACGGGCGAAACATGAAAACGAATCAGCGAGTCCGTTGTGTTATACAACTTGCCTTGCGCATCCATTAACACCGCTTGCATGCCGTATAGTCCAATAGCTTTCAATCCTGCCACACCGCGCACGAAGAGCGCCGTACTCCAACCATCCGCGAGGGTGGCATTGGATGCAATGACCGTGGCGCTCATGCTCTTCATGGCGGGCATGCCCGTCACGGGATTCATGATGTGGTGGTATCGCTTGCCATGGTAGAAATAGAACCGTTCGTAATCGCCGGATGTGACGATGCTGATATCGCCGTGAACATCAAACCAGCCGATCGTTTTATTTTTGTTGCGCGGGTGACGAATGCCGATACGCCAGGGTTTACCGTTATGGCTGCCGATAGCGCGCAAATCGCCTCCGGCATCGAGAATGGCGCTGTTAATGCCGTGCGCTTTCAAAACAGCAATACCCCGGTCTATGGCATAACCCTTGGCAATACCGCCGAAATCCAGTTTTGTTTGTATATTCAGATGTTTCCATACATCTCCCTTATGTTCGAGGAGCCTATTGTGAACACCGGATAAAGCGATGCGGATGGCCTTCGCTGAAGGTGGCTTCCTGGGTGGATTCGGCAGGGAAAAGCCCCATAAGAGGCTCAGGCTGCCAGTCACGGGCGTAAAAGCACCACCACTCTCTTGCGAAATTTCAAGCGATTGTTGCAACAATTGACTGACTTCGTGGGGGAGCGTAACCGGCGTTCCCGGTTGAGAGGCATTCAATGCTTTTACGGCATTGGGATGATCGCCGTAAATGGTGAACTCATTCTGGACGCGTTGCATTTCCGTTGTCGCTGCTTTGATGGCGTCCAGCGCCTGATTACGCGGCGTGCCAGCGATGGTGAAGGTGACCAGAGTTCCCATGATGAAGCGCGATTCCTTTACATCCTTTGGGGCAGGGGTGCATGCCGCACAGGTCAGGGCGGATGCAAGCAGTAGTAGTATGGTCCGGGTTCCGTGGGACGAGAGCTTCGTGGAACGATCAGAAGAAATATATTTCATTTGTAAAACCTCGCGGTGGTGAGAGTCCTTTGAATCATACGGCGGCCAGGCGCCCGCGGCTGGCGTGAGTGATACGGTTATCCGCATCAAGGTAAACCAATTCTGGCCGGAAACAGGCGGCTGCCGCCTCTCTCATGGCGGCATAGGTGCAGAGAATGACCAAATCCCCCACACAGGCCTTATGCGCCGCCGCACCATTGACTCCGACAATGCCGGAACCGCGTGGCGCCTCGATGGCATAAGTGGTGAAGCGTTCGCCATGGGTCACATTATAAATATGTAATTGCTCGAAGGGTATGATGTTCGCCGCATCCAGCAAATTCTGATCGATGGCGCAGGAACCCTCATAATCCGGATCGGCATGCGTGACCGTGGCACGGTGCAGTTTCGATTTCAGCATGGTGATATTCATGGCGTCTCCAGTGCAATGTTATCAATCAAACGCGCTTTGCCAAGGGTGGCGGCAATAAATGCGCGTGCGCGGTTAGATGTGATTCGAGTCGTTTCCATGAGGGTGGAGGCATCACGGATTTCAATATATTCAGGGTTAACCTGATGTATTTTAAGGGTATTCTTGGCGATTTTAAGAAGATCTTCGCAGTCTCTCTTGCCTTTCCCGGCATTTTCAGCCATCTCCCGAAGGCTAGCATGGAGCGCAACAGCCCGCTTGCGTTCTTCCTCCGACAAATAACGGTTGCGGCTGCTCATGGCCAGCCCATCCGGCTCGCGCATGGTTTCACAAGCCACAATCTTCACCGGCATGTGTAAATCCGCCACCATGCGACGAATAATAGCGAGTTGTTGCCAATCTTTTTCGCCAAACAGGGCGATATTGGGCTGGACAATATTGAACAGGATATTAACGACGGTTATGACGCCATCAAAATGGCCGGGACGTGTCGCGCCGCATAACACATTCGACAGTTCGGCCACCTTAAGCGTAATGTCTGGTGAAGTTGAGCGGTACAGGTTCTCCGGGCGGAAAATGATGTCTACGCCGAGGGATTTGCAGATTTCCCTGTCCGCTTCAAAGGTGCGCGGGTATGCATTCAGGTCTTCATTGGGGCCGAATTGCAAAGGATTGATGTAAATGCTGACGATCACCACATCAGCCAGTTTTTTGGCTTTGCGAATCAGGCTGGCATGTCCTTTGTGCAGGCAACCCATGGTGGGCACCAGTGCAATTCGCTGCTGTTTACGGTGCCTGGTCAGCAAACTGCGGATGTCCTTCCCGGACTTCACAACCTTCACGGTGCATCCTCCGGGAATCGTCCGTTTCTGACATCATTCGTCCATTGACGGATGGCATCGTTCATCACCTGGCGCACATTGGCATAGGCTGGAGCGAAGGGAGGGTTCCTTTCAGACATGCCCAACAGATCGTGCCAAACCAGTACCTGTGCATCGCAACCGGAACCCGCACCGATGCCAACGGTGGGGATGTCCACCATGCCCGTAATGTCAGCGGCCAGATCGTGTGGAATATTTTCCAGTACCAGCGCAACGGCGCCTGCTTCTGTAATGGCTCCGGCGTCATTTTTTAATGGTGTTTGTTCATTCTTGCTCTGGCCGCGCTTGCCGTAGCCGCCGAACTTCTTAACGGATTGTGGTGTAAGGCCGATGTGGGCGACCACTGCAATTCCCCGGTCTGCCAAAAAATAAATAGTTTTGACCATGGGCTTGCCGCCTTCCAGCTTAACGGCGTCGCATCCTGTCTCCTGCAATACACGCACGGATGTTTCAAAGGCTTGTTCGGGCGATTGCTGATAAGTACCGAAGGGGAGGTCGCAGACTACCCAGGCGTTTGAGCGACCGCGTACCACGGCAGCGGTGTGGTGAATCATCTGCTCCAGAGTGACGGGGAGGGTGGTGTCGAAGCCGAGACAGACCATGCCCAGTGAATCGCCGACCAGCAGCACGTCCACGCCTGCTTCATCGGCAATTTGCGCGCTGGCCGTATCGTACGCCGTCAGCCATACGGACTTCTCGCCATGCTGCATGGCGCGCAACAGCGTCGCCGCATTGACTGTTTTCTTCTTGTTCATCGCTTCCTTTCCGCTTCGGCCCTGCAACGGGTGCCGTCTTCAGGATGGACCAAGCCTATATCGGGGAAGCTTATTTTGCTATCAGGATCTAGCCTGGATTATTCATAAATGCTGCCGTGCCCTCACTTGTTCCTTCGCCCACAACGAATCCTTGCTCGGGCGTCCGTAAACGCGGTTACGCACTTCCTCGCAAGAATCCGTTGCGAACAAAGGCTCTGCGTGATCATCACGGCGATTCATGAATAGTCCAGGCGTGCGTCCTGAAAGCTGTACGCTTTCCGAACT
>CAZDWG010000038.1:0-10008 GCA_964509005.1 uncultured Zetaproteobacteria bacterium | reverse complement strand
TGCAGATTGGCGCCAACAGGCTTACCACCCCCCTGCCATGTCGCCGCACCGGAGGCCAACAGCTTCGCAAGCCCCTCCTGATCGGTTTTTGGCACACCGGTCATGCGGGCCACCACCTTACGGTGAGATGTCAGTTCAATCGTCTCGCCGGATTGCGCCTTCCCGACATATTTTGACAAATGTGACTTGAATTCATGGATTGGAACCTGCAATTGATACCCCTTTATTAACTTATGATTACATATGATGACCTTCTTTTATGTATTTGGTCAACCACAAAATCCCTGGCTCTCAAAACTTTTATCGGAATACGGAGCCAACAGCCTTACAGGCGAAAGCTTTTGACCTGCTGGATGTGAAAACATGATGTTCCCAGTAAATGCAATCAGGATTCTTAATCATTTCTTGTTCTGATTTAGTATTTTGAGTAAGTTCTCGACATGGCGCGTATGGCAAGGGTCGTTATTCCTGGAGTTCCACATCATGTGACACAACGTGGCGTTCGCAGGAATGATGTTTCTTTCTGCGTGGATGATTATGCGTTGTACACCCGTTTTCTTTCAGGGCTTTATCAAAAGATCGGCACGGATGTTTGGGCATATTGCTTAATGACGAATCATGTTGCATGACCGGGAGAAGGAAGCAGGTTGAGACTGATATGGACATCCCCCCTAGCTGAATGACATACGAACCGTGATTATTCTGCATGTTTCCATTCGCGATGGCATCCCCTGGTTATGGGGTGAACAAGACCGTGCAAGCCAGGATAAGGAGTCAAGGCCCTGCCGTTATGACCCCGGCCTCAAGGGATTGCGCGCTGCATTGAAACAAATCGTTTCCGGTATAAGTACCCAAAAACGTCATGTTTCGATGATCACTGTGTGGCTGCCCTCACGGGGATCCGCTCCCATTCCCTCATCTCCACTCATCGGGCCATCTCCAGATCGCCGGAAGAAAGTGACAATCAAGCCGAGTGCTGTGCTGTCACGAAGATTGTCGGTGGGAGAACTACTGGAATTGGCATCCATGACTAGATCGGGTGCGCCTGACCATGCCGGAATTCTGCTTGGAACATCCATTCTATGGTGTGATCGGCTGTTTGCCACAGCGCTGAATATCATGGTCAAAGAGAATGTTCTTCCCGGATTGGTTCACTGGGACGACGCTTATGAAGCGCGCTGGCTGCCTGCGCCGGATGAGGATGACGAGCGAAATCTCGCATCACTGGCATCAAGCCAGCCCGGCATCTGCCGCTGCATGGGGGATGCACCGGATGCGCCACCGGAAACCCATCCCCGCCAAACGATGAACTTGTTGCTTGCTCGCATGATAGATGCCGTGGTGCGCCGCGCCAATGGTTCCGAAGCTCTGAAACAAAAGCCCAAACACCATGCAAGTTTGCATGACGCATGGTTGGCGTCACTGATCTCGGAGGATGCCACAGTGCGGTGGGATGATGCAGGGGATTTACAGAGATTTTTCCGTGAACTGAATGTGTGGCAGCGACCTGTTGACGTTGTAGCGAAATCGCCGTTCAAGTTCGTGTTCCGCCTATCGGAGCCGGATATCCAAGGATCGGAAGATGCAGATGATACATGGCGGGTGGATTATCTGCTGCAACCCAAAAGTGATCCGAGCCTGCTGCTTCCGGTAGCCGAATTGTGGCAGACAGGTAAAGGCGCAGATGCAGGGTTGAAGGCATTTGGTTCCGATGCAACCGAATTTTTACTGACGGCGATGGGACAGGCGGCGGGCCTGTGCCCCGAAGTGGCGGCAAGCCTTAAGACACGGAATCCAGACGGTTTTACCTGCGATGCTATGTGCGCCTGTCGCTTTCTCCAGGAGGAGGCTCAGTCTTTGCGGGCAGCCGGTTTTATCGTGCTGTTGCCATCGTGGTGGGTGGGACGCGGGGTGGTGAAACGATTAAGTTTAACGGCCAGAGCGAAAGCGCCTGCCATGCAGAGTGCTGGCGGCCTGGCGCTGGATACCATGCTTCAATTTGATCTGACGGCTTCGCTTGGTGGTGAGCACCTGGATACTCATGAACTCCGGCGCCTGGCGCGACTGAAAGCGCCGCTGGTACAGGTGCGCGGTCAGTGGACGATGATTGATGCCGATGAGTTGAAACGAGCGGTACGTTTCATCGAACGGCAACAGCAAGAGTCCACGACGGCTCGCGAGCTGATTGTGATGGCACTTGGATCGGAAAAGAAAATCGGTGGATTGCCAGTGACGGCAGTGGAAACGGAAGGGTGGTTGGATGATTTGCTTTTAACGCTGACCGGTGATCAGGATTTTGAACTGCTCTCCCAGCCCGGTCAGTTTGAGGGGCAACTTCGCCCTTATCAGGAACGTGGTTATTCCTGGCTGGCTTTTTTGCGCCGGTGGGGGTTGGGCGCTTGTCTGGCTGATGATATGGGGCTCGGGAAAACGGTGCAGACGCTGGCCCTGATTCAGGGTGAACACGAGGCGGGCGAGCAGCGCCCGGCCCTATTGGTGTGCCCGACATCGGTGATCAATAATTGGCGCAAGGAAGCGGAACGGTTTACGCCGAACCTGTCCGTACTGGTGCATCATGGCCCCGACCGCAGAAGAAAACATGCATTCGTCAACGATGCCATGAAACATGGACTGGTGATTTCCAGTTATGGACTATTGCAGCGGGACATTGATTTTCTACATGATGTGGATTGGGCCGGCGTGGTGCTGGATGAGGCTCAGAACATCAAGAATCCAGAGAGCAAGCAGTTCAAAGCGGCTCGTGCTGTCCGTGGAGACTACCGGATTGCGCTGACCGGTACGCCGGTGGAAAATCATGTCGGAGATTTGTGGGCGCTGATGGATTTTCTTAATCCGGGTCTGCTCGGCAGTCAGAATGGTTTCAAACAAAGTTTCTATAAACCCATTCAGATATGGCGCGATACAGATGCCGCGATGCGACTGAAGCAACTGACTGCACCCTTCATCCTGCGCCGGGTCAAGACGGATCGTTCCATTATCACCGATCTGCCGGACAAGATTGAACAGAAGGCATATTGCACGCTCACTCGCGAACAAGCGTCATTGTATCAGGCTGTGGTCGAGGATATGCAAGAGCGGCTGGAGACGGCCAGCGGCATCGAGCGGCGAGGACTGGTGCTGGCGACGCTGTCCAAACTCAAACAGGTTTGTAATCATCCAGCCCAGTTTATGGGCGATGGTTCCACGCTTGCCGGGCGCTCCGGAAAACTTGCACGCTTACACGAGATGCTGGAAGAGATCAGGGAAGCGGATGAGCATACCTTGGTGTTTACTCAGTTCGCAACGATGGGAGGAATGCTACAGCGTTATTTTCAAGACCAGTTTGGCGAGGAGGTGTTGTTTTTACATGGCGGGGTTAGCAGGAAGCTGCGGGATGCCATGGTGGATCGTTTTCAACAGGATGAGGACGCGCCGCATCTGTTCATTCTCTCACTCAAGGCCGGTGGAACAGGGATTACGCTGACGCGAGCCAACCATGTGGTGCATTATGATCGCTGGTGGAATCCAGCAGTGGAGAATCAGGCGACGGATCGAGCCTTTCGTATCGGCCAGAACCGCAATGTGCAGGTGCAAAAATTCGTTGTTGCAGGAACGCTGGAGGAGAAGATCGATCAGATGATTGAACAAAAAACCGGCGTTGCGGAGCAGGTGGTGGGGAGCGGCGAGCGGTGGCTTACTGAATTGAGTAATGACGAACTGCGGAACATGATCAGTCTCAGCCGCGATGCCGTGGGGGAATAAGATGGCTGGATACTGGTATACACCCACAACGCCGAAGACTGTAAAAGGAGGTATCAGGGCGCAAAGCAAACGAGGCGCATTTGCCACGAAATGGTGGGGCAAACGCTGGATTGAAACACTGGAGAGCTTCCGCATCGGCGCACGCCTGTCGCGAGGCCGCGCCTATGCCCGCAAGGGGCAGGTTGCCAGTCTGGATATTACGGCAGGAGAAATTAAAGCTGGTGTTCAAGGATCCCGCAAAGGCGCCTACAGGGTATCCATCAAACTGGCTACACTGGATGACGAACAATGGCGGCATGTTGCGAACAGGGTTGTGGACGAACCGATCTTTGCCGCCTTGCTGCTTGGCGGTGAAATGCCCGAGGATATTGAGCGAATTTTCTCCGATGCCGGAACGTCACTGTTTCCCCTGCGTCAACATGATCTGGATACTGAATGCTCCTGTCCGGACTGGTCCAATCCCTGCAAGCATATTGCCGCCGTCTATTACCTTTTGGCCGAGGCGTTTGATCAGGATCCATTCCTGTTGTTCAGGTTGCGCGGCATGGGTCGGGATGCGTTCATAGAATTGATGCGTGCGTCAGGCGCAGATGAACCGATTATAGAAGAATCCTTCCATCCATCGGAAGCAGAGCCGTTGCCAACGGAACAGGATGCTTTCTGGGGCAAGGCATCCTTCATGCCTGAGTGTGTAGCGGCGGCTACGCCTACCGCTTTGCATGCGGCAATTCCAAAGCGTCTGGGGCAACTCCCGTTCTGGAGAGCGGAACGGAAATTCACCGGGGAAATGGAGGAAATCTACCGGCAGGCTTCTATTTTGGCGTTGCGCTTGATGGAACAGGATGCCATCAAAAATTCAATGAAGGAAGGTATGACCTGTGTGGTTTAGAAACATCCATTGCTATCGCTTTACCGAGTCATTTAAATTGACTGGAAAACAGATCGGCGATGCTGCTGCGGCTCGCTTCGATGCGGATTTTGCGCTGATGGCTCCCGAACTGGGTCAATTGATACCGGCATTGCTTCAGGCGGTGGGCGGCAAGGATTGAATACATGGTTTGAAAAGCTGTACAGGCATGGCTTGTGCAGGCGTGTGGATCAGGAGTCCATGGCAGCGATTATCGCGGACACCATTCGCGATGGCGGTTTATGCGTATGCGAGGGTGGTACGGGCATAGGTAAGAGTTATGCCGGTTTGATGGCGGCGTTGTTTATGCGCAGGGAAATGGATGACGAAGATGCATCGCCTATCGTGTACTCGACCGGCACCATTGCCCTGCAAGAGCAGATTATCAACCATGATCTACCTGCTCTGTGCAAGATGCTGGGTGAGGATGTTGTTGCAGCGATTGCCAAGGGACGGGGACGCTACATGTGCCCCATAAAACTGCTTGGTCCCGGAACAAAAGCTGACGATTCAACGCTGAAATTGTTCGATGATGAGGACTTTTCATCCGGCACTCAGCCTGCATCGTCGTCGGCCAACGCGCATGAACTTCAGAACATGGTCAAGGCTTTCAATGCCAAAGCGTGGGACGGGGATCTGGATGCCTATTCCAAACCGATCTCTAACGGGACCAAATCCAGCATCACCATTGACGGACATGCCTGTCTCGGCAGACGTTGCTCCATGTATAAAGGTTGCCCCTTCTTCGAATCACGCAAACATTTACGGGAATGTGATGTCATTGTTGTCAATCACGATCTGCTGCTCTCCGATCTGGCGCTGGGTAGCGGCGTGGTGATTCCATGCGAACTGAAAAATACGGTTTATATTCTCGATGAAGCACATCGCTTGCCGGACACCGCAGTTCAGCACTTCGGTGCAATGTTCGGTGTGCAGGGATCGGCGGAATGGTTGGACAGTTATCAGAAACTATTAAATCGTATGCGTAAGCTTCCCCTGTTTCCGCAGTTGGCCAATGACAAGATCAATCAATCCAGCGGTCTGGTAGATCAACTCAAGCAGTCGCTACAGGATATTCAGGCCTCTATTGAGCAGAACGAGGCCATGTTTGAGGACGATGTATGGTTGTTCGACGTTGTGCCGGAATCGTGTGTCGAGTCTGTCAAGGTGTTGGCGCATCAGGCCGGATTGCTGCTCAAGAATGCGGCCCATATCCTCAAGGCTTGCACCACGGACGATGCGAAAACCAGCATGGGTTATGTGGCCGTGGAAAAAATCCAGTCCAATATGGGATTCTTCAGGCATCGGATAGCAAATTTGTCCGACTGCGCCGACATGCTGCTAAAGGAGGATGATCCCGCTTTGCCACCGACGGCTCGTTGGATTGAGAAAGTCAGGAATGCAGATTTTCGCTTTAATGCATTTCCAACCTTTGCGTCGGAGCACTTGAATGCATTCTTGTGGGATGAAGCCAAGTCGGCCATTGCCTATTCGGCCACCCTGCGCGCACTGGGAAGTTTTGACCGTTTTTTACAGGAGTCCGGCTTGAGTAAGGCCGAAAGAGGGGTGGAGCCTCACTATTTCGCATCGCCTTTCCATTATGAACGATCAACGGTCTATATCTCCGCCGATGCCACTAATCCGGATGATGAAGCTCACGAACAACTGACCGCGAATATTCTTGTCGGCGCTGTGAAAAAAGGTTCCAGTGGCGTGCTGGCGCTGTTTACCAGTGCGCGAAAGATGCGGCGCGTTCAGGAGCTTCTTGCGGTGAACAGCAATCTATCCGACGCCGTTCTGATGCAGGGAGAGATGTCCAAGGCAAGTCTGATCGCCATGCACAAGAAGAACATTGATGTTGGCCGGGCGAGCGTCATTCTTGGACTGGCCTCTTTTTCCGAAGGCATTGATCTGCCGGGAGATTATTGTACGACGGTTGTCATTCCACGCCTACCCTTTGCAGTCCCTTCAACGCCTATGGAACAGGCGCGCCTGGACTGGATAAAGAAATCGGGCGGCCATTCGTTCAATGATTATACCTTACCCATGGCCTCGATACGGTTCACTCAGATGGTGGGGCGTTTGGTGCGAACAGAGAATGATGTGGGCCATATCATTGTGCTTGATCCCAGAATTCGCACGAAGTCCTATGGCCAATTATTATTGCGGAATCTTCCCGGCTTCAGAGTTCAAAATTTTTCATCCAAAGCCTATCAACTGGCAAATAACGATAGACGTTGATTCATCTGAAGCGGCATATAGCCTGGCAGTATTTGTGAACAGTCCAGGCTAAATCGATTGGGTGAATCCCTGATGCAAGAAGCCAACGCCTTGCATGCATACCGTAAGGGTCACGCCTGCGGGGAAGCCATCTGTAATGCCCGCTTGTTTGGTGAGTTTGAATATGCCGCGGGCTCATGGCCGAAGGGCTTCCGCGTCATCCATAAAGCCGAGGTGATGGATATGGGTGAAGCTTACGGAACTCCTCTACCGTACTTCACCACCCAAACACGCCTGATACGAGCCAGACCGCATACCCTTCGACTCAATGGATGCCGAGTTTATGAATAATTCGGGGGGACGTCTCCAATATGGGGCTGTTCAGTCGTGCTTACCGATATTTTTTTGGGGCGAGCACGCAAGCGCCGAAATACATCTTCGGCGTGGAACGAAGAACGAACGAGCGGTCCGGAGGCCACTATACCAAAACCTTTTTTCTCAGCCAGATATTTTAAATCCTCGAATGCCTCGGGTGCCCAGTATTTCATGACCGGATGGTGTTTGATGCCGGGCCTGAGATATTGGCCTATGGTCAGAATGTCTACATCTGCCTCGCGCAGATCGTCCAGCACTTGCAATACCTCGTCACGCTCTTCACCCAAGCCTAGCATGATGCCGGATTTAGTCACCACACTTGCGTCCAGTTCCTTGGCCCGCTGCAACAGTCTGAGCGACGTGAAATAGCGCGCACCGGGGCGTACGGAACGATACAGGCGCGGGACAGTTTCCAGATTGTGATTGAGAATATCCGGTTTCGCCTCAAGTACCGTTTCAAGACATGCCGCCGGTTTGCGTTGAAAATCAGGGGTCAACACTTCAATGGTAAGCTGTGGCTGCCGCTCTTTCAGTTCATGGATCACGGTAGCGTAATGATCCGCGCCACCATCCGGCAAATCATCGCGATCCACCGATGTAATCACCACATGTTTAAGACCCAGCGCAGCCACAGCTTCGGCCAGATGCCGCGGCTCCTCAGTATTAACCGGGTCCGGACGTCCGGTTTCGACATTACAAAACGCACAGGTACGGGTGCAAATTCGCCCCAAAATCATGAATGTGGCTGAGCCGTGTTTCCAGCATTCGCCAATATTGGGACAACCGGCCTCCTCGCAGACCGTGTTCAATTGCTTCTCGCGCATCAGCCTGACCAGTTTGCGGTATTCGGGTGACAATGGCGCGCGCACCTTGAGCCAGGGTGGTTTCCCCATCATCGGCTCCCCCACTATAGCGTCGGCTGCTTGAATCGGAATGACTCTGGACATAGGCCTAACCCTGCCCTTTACTCACAAATCATGCCACAGAGCCCTTGCACACGGGTCAGACCAAGACATAATGTCCGCGTATGGTCTTATAGATCATTGGAATTATCCGGTTTCGTTTCATATTGGAGGGAGTGATGAAAAAGTTTATATGGACGTTTTGCCTTCTGGCTTTTTTGCCGG
This sequence comes from uncultured Zetaproteobacteria bacterium, assembly GCA_964509005.1. Classification (GTDB taxonomy): domain Bacteria; phylum Pseudomonadota; class Zetaproteobacteria; order Mariprofundales; family Mariprofundaceae; genus JAUZQZ01. The sequence goes on along the minus strand of CAZDWG010000038.1, from coordinate 1,617 downwards.
GCTGTCTTAATCAGAAGCATTACAACGAGCTGATGGGGATGCCGGGTGACGTCAATGCCTTGCAGCAACATGATAAAAAACAGGATCAGCGCATCAATCGCATGGAAAAAGTACTCCATCAACTGCAATCCAGTTTGCGTCCGGAAATTCAGCACAGTGGCGTGAGCGTGGAACCGGTTAAGATAGCGAAAGCCATTGATGCAGTGAAGGTGACCATGCCGCAGGCCGTACTTTTTGCATCCGGTTCTACACAGATCAATCCTGCTGGAAGAAGTGTTCTGGCGAGAATAGCAAAGGGCTTAAAGAGTGCGCCGGAAGATGGCCTGATCCGTATCGTGGGGCATAGCGATGCGCGTCCCGTGGCCGGGAAGCTACGCAATCATTTTACGGATAACTGGGACCTCTCCGCAGCCAGGGCGGCAGCGGTTGCCCGTGTATTTATCTGGGGAGAGAATATCAGCAAAAAGCGTATTCGTGTGGAAGGTGTGGCTGATGTGGAGCCCGTTGCCAGCGATGCCGTTGCGGCGGGGCGGGCGAAAAATCGTCGGATCGAAATTTTTGTTGAGAAGGTTTAACAGACTCTAGCCTGATTTTGAGGCGCATAGTGGTCACTATGTAACGAGGAATCAGCGCGATCTTTTACGTTGTTTCTTCCGTTTTGTAGGTCAGTTGGGCCAGATATGCATCAAACATGGCGCGCCGGAGTGTTTTATCGGCAACGTGTCGAAGTGTTTTTACTGCTTCCCTTTTCTCATTCAGTCCAATGGATCGCCTCGGTTTTGCCGCCTTCCCGGAAATACTGATTCCAGCACCGGGTCGCATGCATGTGCGGATTTTCTTGATATTGCTTACACGACATTTATGGAAACAGGCATCGCGAATTTCTCGCTGCAGAAAACGTATTTGTTGGGCCATAACGGGGTGATCAATAGCGATCAGCAGCGTATCCGATTCGATATTAAGCGGCTCCGCATGTTGGGCCAGTACGGGGCCAACCATGGTTGGCCATGCGCGGCGCAAGCGGGCAATACCGGCTAGTTTTTCGAGTTTTTCCTCACCCAGAACGTTGGACAGACCGGCCTGGAGGGCTGTCAAGCTGGAACGTGGACGCTGTCTCAAAATGGCAGCTTCTTCCCACCCATGATATGCACATGGAGGTGAAAGACCTCCTGCCCGCCACCTTCACGCACATTGATGACCACACGGTAGCCTGCCGCAAGGCTCAGCACATGATCGGCAATCATGCGCACGCGATCCATCAGCATACCCAAAAGGACAGGATTATCGCAGTCGCTCAACGTTGCCACATGCTGCCTGGGGATGACGAGGACATGCACGGGCGCCTTGGGGTGAATATCTTCGAAGGCATAAACATCATCATCCTCGTAGATTTTAGTTGACGGGATTTCACCCTGGCTTATTTTGCAAAACAGACAATCGCTCATATCGTTTTCCCTGGTACTCGTGTACCTGAAATGTAGCAAAAGGATGTTAATGTTCAACGCCTGATTGACAGCGCTTGATATAGGGTGGTCAATCATCCACACTTTATTTTTAGCTTGGGCCTGCCCTTTACCCACAAATCATGCCACAGAGCCCTTGCACACGGGTCAGACC
>CAZDWG010000037.1:0-10163 GCA_964509005.1 uncultured Zetaproteobacteria bacterium | reverse complement strand
TTCGGACTGGTGGCTTCAGTTCGTCCGAACCTGCCACACCGGAGCATTGCCCACGAATACTTCCGCACCAGCGGGCCGCTGGCGTTCCTGCCACTGGATGAAACGCGCTATTCGATTGTATGGACTCTGGCGCCCCGTGATGCCAGTTGTATCATGGACATGGATGATGGGGCTTTCCTGAGCGAGCTCGAAACTGCGGCGGGTGCGGATATGAGCCGGACTTTCGGCGGATTGACAGAAACCGGGCCGCGTGCGTTATTTCCGTTTGAGTTCCGTATGGCAACATCCATGACCGGACCACGCGTAGCCCTGATCGGCAATGCCGCCCATACCCTGCATCCGGTGGCGGGCCAGGGTCTGAATCTGGGTTTGAGAGACGTAGCCGTATTGGCTGATGCGATGCGCAAGGCCGTAGCCGGAAAGCGGGATGTGGGTTCTTATGTGGTTCTGGAGGAATATCGTCAGCGTAGAATGGGAGATAATCTGGCAGTGGCAAGTTTTACGGAGGGCTTGAATGCTCTATTTTCCAATGATCTATTGCCTGTGAAATTAGCCAGGGGCGCGGGTCTTCTCGGTCTGCAATGCCTGTCGCCGGCACGCGACTGGCTGATGCGGCGCGCCACGGGTCTGGCGCAGGCGCCGGAGGGCGGAACATGAGAGAAACAGACCGCGACAAGAAAAAAACCGAACCCATACCAACCGACCTGATCATCGTCGGCGGCGGTATGGTGGGTCTGACGCTGGCCTGCGCACTCAAAGATACGGGTTTGAAGATGATGGTTGTTGAGCGGGCTGAGATTGAGCCACAGATGTCTCTGGATCGTGATTGCCGGGTGTCCGCCATTGTCGCCGGAACCGTCCAGGCGCTGAGAGGCATCGGTGTCTGGACGTATGTGGAGGATAAGGCTGGCCCGATCGACAGTATGCGGATATGGGACGGCCAGTACTTTGGTGGCATTCGCTTCGAGGCCGAAGAGGCAGGGCTGGATACATTGGGGTATATCGTTGAAAACAGCGTGTTGGTATCCGCCATGCTGGAGGTTATCCACGCATCGGAAAATATTGAGTGGTGCTGTCCGGCATCGCTCCATGCAGTACGGTGGAAAGCCGACTGCGTGGAGGCATCGCTGGACGATGGGCGTGTTTTTACCACGCCATTGGTAGTCGGCGCTGATGGTGGACGTTCATGGTTGCGCAGTCAGGCCGGCATTCCCGCATGGAGCCATCGCTTCGGGCAACAGGGCATTGTGGCCACCATTCGACCCCAATTCTCGCATCGAAACAGTGCGTGTCAGCGTTTCTTGCCTACCGGACCCCTGGCTTTTTTGCCGCTGACGGACGGATTGTGTTCGATTGTGTGGAGCGCGCGGAACAGGGAAGCAGAGCGCTTGATGGCACTGGATGACGTGGCTTTCCTGGATGAATTGCAACTGGCGTTGGGTCCGGTGATGGGCAAGCTGGAACGGGTGGGAGCGCGTGCCGCATTTCCGCTCAGAAGTCAGCTTTCCCGCCACATCGTGCGCCGCCGCCTGGCTCTGATTGGTGATGCGGCGCATCAGGTACACCCGCTGGCGGGGCTCGGCGTCAATCTGGGCATCCGCGATGCCATGGTGCTGGCGCAGGAAATCGCTGATGCGCGGCGGTTCAGGGAGGATTACGGTAATCTTGATGTGTTGAACCGCTTTGTGCGTGGCCGTATGCCGGATATTTTGGGTGTGATGGGTGGCATGGAGGCTTTTCATTATGTGTTTACGCATGAATTTCCGGGCTTGGCCTTGCTGCGCGGTACCGGGATGCGGGTCGTGGGGAACAGTGGTTCGGTCAAGCGAATGCTGATGCGGCGAGCCATGGGGCTGACACTGCCCATCCCGAAACAGATTTCACCGTAACGACTCAGATGGTTGAAAATAAGGGTTTGATCCCCGATCTCTCACACCTGAAAGGGGTACGCATCGTTGCCGCGATGAGCGGTGGCGTAGATTCGTCCGTGATGGCGGCGATACTCGCGGATGCGGGGGCGGATGTGGTGGGTGTGTTTCTGAATGTATGGGACTACTCACGCGATGAAACAAGCCGCCATGGTTCCTGTTGCGCCACCGAGGATGCCTATGATGCGCGCCGGGTCGCCGATCATATTGGCATTCCGTTCTATTCGATGGATATGCGCGAGGGTTTTCGTGAGCATGTCATCGCCCCGTTTATTGCTGATTACGAGTCGGGACGGACACCGAATCCCTGCGAACGTTGCAACAGGTTCGTGAAATTCGGCGCACTGCTGGATGTAGCGAATGAGTTGGAAGCAGCGTTTATCGCTACAGGGCATTATGTGCGCCGCAAAGATGACGAAGATGGCGTGCATATCTACAGGGGAAATGACGCGCGTAAGGATCAGAGTTATTTTCTGGCGACTACGAGCCGCGAGCAACTTGAGCGGATTCTGTTTCCGGTGGGGCACCTGGAGAAAGCTGAAACACGCAAGCTGGCCTTGCGGTTCGGTTTGTCAACGGCAGCCAAGCATGAGAGCCAGGATATTTGTTTTATTCCCTCCGGGGACCGCATCGCATTCCTGAAACGTCAGGGTGCATCCGTCGGTTTCCGACCAGGCGATATTGTCGATGAGAAGGGCAATATTCTGGGAAAGCATCAGGGTATCGCACACTACACGCTGGGGCAGCGCAAGGGTCTGGGGCTTTCCGGCGGGCCGTGGAACGTTGTAGGTCTCAATGGGAATACGGCGCGGGTCGTGGTGGCTCCGCCAGAGGAAGCATGGATTCATGGGGTGAAGGTGGATGATGTGACATGGGTTCGCAGGCCACGCCCCTTTGAGGCAGTGACCGCTAAACTACGCTACCAGTCCGGACTCGCACCGTGTTGCCTCTCCGGGGAGGGTGAGCGTGTACGCATTAAATTTGATGCTCCGCAGAAGCCTACGGCACCGGGTCAGGTCGCGGCATTTTATGCGGGTGATGAATTGCTGGGTGGTGGTATTATCTCAGAGGTCGCATCTGCCTGAGTATTTGTAGTCATCTATTCTTCCTTGGAACTTGCCTGCTGCTCCACTAGAGTGCCGCGCCACGCCGCCCGATGGGCGCGAAGCTTCAGAGAAGAGGTGTAAACATGGCAGTTCAACGTACACTTTCGATTATCAAGCCGGATGCGGTCGCCAAGAAGGTAATCGGGGATATTATCCGTCGTTTTGAAGAGAACGGACTGGCGGTCATTGCGACACGTATGACGCAGTTGTCGGTCGGGCAGGCGGGCCGCTTTTACGCGGTGCATGAAGGACGCCCATTCTACAGGGATTTATGTACGTTCATGAGCTCCGGCCCTGTTCTTGCCATGGTGCTTGAGGGCAAGAATGCCATAGCGCTGAATCGTCAACTGATGGGTGCGACAAACCCGAAAGAAGCAGAGGCTGGTACGATCCGTGCCGACCACGCGGATTCCATTGATGCCAATGCCGTACATGGATCGGATTCGGAGGAAAACGCTGCTACTGAGATCGCTTTCTTCTTTGGTGGTCTGGATCTGAACAGCTCCCGGTAAATCTTCTTCAATGAGTAAAAAAGCCTCGGCAAGCCCCGAAGCACCACAGATATCCGAACAAATTCGCGTGCGACGGGAGAAACTGACCCGCCTGCGCGACACAGGTATGGCTTACCCCAACGGTTACCGTGTCGGCGATTCAAGTGCTGCGATATTGGCGCGGTGCGAGGCCTGGGATGTAGACAGGCTGGAATCCGAAAATATTCGCGTTTGCATGGCGGGGCGTATCATGGCCCATCGCGTGATGGGAAAATCCAGTTTTATGCACATTCAGGATGGTTCAGGGCGGATTCAGGTTTTTTTGAATAGGGACGTGTTGGGGATGGAAACCTACAATCCGACAAAGAAATGGGATTTGGGTGATATCATTGGCGTAGCGGGTGCGATTTTCCGCACCAAAACAGGTGAATTGTCGGTCAGGGCATCCCGTATCGAATTGATTACCAAATGCTTGCGGCCACTGCCTTCGGGATGGCACGGGCTTGCGGATAAGGAAATACGTTATCGTCAGCGTTATGTGGATATGATGGTGAACCCCGAGGTGCGCGATGTATTTCGAACACGCTCGAAGGCTATCAGCGCATTGAGGCATGCCCTGGTGGCGCGGGATTTTATAGAAGTGGAAACGCCGATGTTACAAAGCCAGCCCGGTGGCGCGGCAGCCCGTCCATTCATGACCCATCACAATGCGCTGGATATGGATCTGTACCTGCGCATTGCGCCTGAACTGTTCCTGAAGCGGCTGCTGGTGGGTGGCATTGAACGTGTGTTCGAGATTAACCGCAACTTCCGTAATGAAGGGTTGGATGCGACGCATAACCCCGAGTTTACCATGGTCGAATGGTATCAGGCCTATGCTGATTTCAATGATGCCATGGACCTGACCGAATCCCTGATCCACGAGATTGCTACGGTGTGCGATGCTGAACAGGTGAGCTGGGAGGGGGTGGACATCCGCATGGATCAGCCATTCAGACGTATCCGCATGGATGAATCCGTATTTGAAAAATGTCCAGACGTGTGCGGCCACGCGCAGGACAAGGCCTTGCTGGCGACGGTTTGCATGCGGGTGATTTCCAATTTCGAGCCGCTTATTTCCTGGAAGGCGGGGCATTATTTAGCAGCCTTGTTTGAAGAACTGGTGGAACCTGAATTGCAACAGCCCACGTTTGTCACGCATTTTCCGGTGGATATATCCCCGCTGGCCAGACGCAGTGCCGACGAACCATTTTTTACGGACCGATTCGAGTTATACGTCGCTGGCAAGGAAATTGCTAATGGGTTCTCGGAGTTAAATGATCCTGATGATCAACGCGAGCGATTCGTGGCCCAGGCGCAGGCCAGGGCGGCCGGAGATGATGAGGCGGCGGCTGTTGTGGATGAGGATTATCTACGGGCGCTTGAGTATGGTATGCCGCCTGCCGCGGGTGTTGGCATCGGTATCGACCGCCTGGTGATGATGTTGACGGGGCAGCATTCTATCCGGGATGTTCTATTGTTTCCGCAGATGCGGCCTGAATGAAACCTTGGAAACGGGAGATGCGAGATGCATGCGAGTCTGATTATGGTCAAGGACGTGGTAACGTGCCGGCCCCATCAAACGGTTGCTGAGGCGATCGAATTCCTGAACACCAGAACCTTCCGTATCATTCCGGTCGTGGATGATGAGAAGCATATTCTCGGAACTGTGAACACGCTGACACTGCTTACGCATATTGTACCGGAATATATCGTTGATGGATATTTGCAGTCCGTACCGTTCGCGCCGGACATTGGTTTGTTGCGCAAGCATTATCGGGCAATTCTGCAAAAGAGTATTACCGAGGTGATGGACGACAATCCGACCATCGTAGGGGAGGGCGAATCACTGCTGTCGGTGACTGCGGCCATGGTCACGCATGACCATTTTGAATATGTGTTGGTCGCGGATGACGAACAACGCTTGTCCGGCATTATTTCATCGAGCGATATTTTAAGGGCGCTGAACCAGTTTATTCCGGAGGAAGCATTTGATGCCTGATTCCGGCCATGGGACAGGGCACTAGAATGCATATGTTGTTCGGTATGAATCCCGTCTGGGTTGCGGTGAGTATATTGCTGGTGGTTTATGCCGCGATCATGTTTGAACAATTCAACCGGGCCGTTTTGTCGCTGTTGGGGGCAGGTCTGATGATTCTCTCCGGCGTGCTGACGCAGGAGGCGGCGATAAATGGCATTGATTTCAATACCATTGGGCTGCTGACGGGTATGATGGTGATTGTGGCCATCAGCCAGAAGACCGGCATGTTTCAGTATGTAGCGGTTAAAGCAGCCAAGCTGGCGCGGGGACGTCCATGGGGCATTCTGGTGATGCTGGCAATCGTGACGGCCGTATTTTCGGCGTTTCTGGACAATGTGACAACGGTACTATTGATTGCACCGGTTACGTTGCTGATTACCGATGCGCTTGGTGTGAAACCCTATCCCTTTCTCTTTTCCCAGATTCTGGCTTCCAATATCGGCGGCACGGCCACATTGATCGGCGATCCACCCAATATTATGATTGGTTCGCAGGCGCACCTGAATTTTTATGACTTTCTTACCAACCTGGCACCCATTATCCCGCTGATCATGCTGGTTACGCTGTTGATGATCTGGCTGATGTTCGGGCGAGGTCTGCATGCTTCGGAGGAGGCGCAACGGCTCATCATGGAGTTTAACGAGCGCGAGGCCCTTAAGAATATCCCCCTGCTCAAAAAGAGCTTGTTCGTTCTGGGACTGGTTATCACGGGGTTTACCATGTCACATAAACTGCACCTGGAACCCGCTACCATTGCCCTGTTTGGCGCTGCCCTGCTGTTGCTGATGGAGTCGTGGGGGCATGATCTGCATGGCAAGGATAAAGCCTTCGAGAGCGTTATGGCCGAGGTGGAGTGGACCACTATCTTTTTCTTCGTTGGCTTGTTTATCGTTGTGACCGGTGTAGAACATGTGGGTATTATTGCATGGATGGCGAAAAAGACGCTGGCGCTCACGGGTGGGAACTTCAATGCCACGGTCACCGCCATTCTCTGGATTTCTGCCCTTGCATCGGCCGTGATTGATAATATTCCCTTTGTCGCCACCATGATTCCGCTGATCCAGAATATGGCACCTACGTTTGGTGGCGATCAGATGATTGTGCCGTTGTGGTGGGCATTGGCGCTGGGTGCATGCCTGGGTGGTAATGGTTCGTTGATTGGCGCATCGGCCAATTTGATTGTGGCGGGGTTTGCGCAGCGAGCGGGACATCCCATCGGATTTTTCCAATTCACCAAGCATGCATTTATATTGATGCTGGTTAGTATTGGTATTGCCCAGGTCTATCTGTATCTTCGTTATCTCAGTTAAGGAGCTGCCGATGAGTTATGAGTTGATGCTGGCTGTGCGTTATCTGCGTTCCAAGCGGGATGAGCGCTTTGTTTCCCTGATTAGCTGGAGTTCAAGCGTCGGCGTGGCGATTGGCGTGGCGGCTTTGATCGTTGTTCTCTCGGTGATGTACGGGTTTGATGTGGAATTGAAGGATCGGATATTGGGATTTTCTTCGCATGTGGATATCCAGGGACCAGGTGACACGCTGGGGCAATGGCCGGAGTGGTTGCAAAAGGTAGAAAAGATTCCGGAGGTGGCTCGCGCCGCGCCCTATATTTCGGTTCCTGTCATGGCGGTCCATGGTTCACGGGCGGCGGGCGTGATGCTCAAGGGGGTAGATGTTTCGCGTGAACAGGAGATTGCCCGGCATATGGTGTCCGGCAATTTCAATGATTTGAGTAAGGGTAATCCATTCAAGGTGGTGGTAGGCAAGGATCTGGCGCATAAGCTGGGCCTGCGAACGGGGGGTAGGGTAAATCTGGTATCGCCTGCGGTAGGTATTTCTCCTTCCGGCATGGTGCCACGCATGCGTTCCTTCGAAGTGGCGGGCATCTTTAGTTCCGGCTTTTACGAATATGACGTGGGTCTGGTTATTGCACCCCTGAAAGCGGTACAAAGGCTTAACCGTTTGGGGAACAGGGTGACGGGTATTGAACTACATCTTTTCGACCGTAATCAGGCAAAAAAGGTTGCAAATGAGGTGCGACAATTATTGCCTCCTGACGCATGGGTCAAAGACTGGATGCAGCAACACCGTTCATTTTTCCGGGCATTGGAAATGGAACGGGTGGTGATGGGTATTATTTTGTCGCTCATTGTACTGGTTGCCGTGTTCAATATGGTGGCATCCCTGGTGATGGTGGTGATGGAACGGAGAAAGGAGATTGCAGTCCTGAAGACTATTGGCGCCACTGATGCTTCGGTGATGAAGGTATTTTTGTACATGGGAGCGATTCTGACCGGAGCTGGCACCTTGCTCGGAGCTGTGTTCGGTTTGCTGTTGGCGTGGAAGCTGGGTGTGTTGCTCGCGTGGTTTCAGAATGTCACGGGCGTGACAATCCTTGCCAGTGATGTATACTACATAGACCGTGTCCCCTCAATTATTGATCCCGGCGCCGTCGGGTTGGTTGTGATGGTCAGTCTTGCTATGGGATTGGCAGCAACGATTTATCCTGCATGGCGAGCCGCGCATATTCCGCCGGCGGATGCTCTGCGCTATGAATAATATGCCATCTTACGAATTTATTGGCTTATTATTTAGTGAGTTTCGACGCTAATGGCTAACGAAAGACTGCGTAGCAGGGCCAAGCGCGCACTCCTGGACGGGAAATACAGGAAGGCTCTGGAATATTTCAGTGAGCTGCATGAGCTTGAGCCGAATGATTTGCGTATCCATGTAAAGCTTGCCGAACTGCGCGAGAAAACCGGGGATACGGAGAATGCCGTTGCCGAATACATCCGTATCGCCGGAATTTATGCCGAACAAGGACTGGTAGTGCAGGCGATTGCAATCAATAAAATCGTTCTTCGCCTTGATCCGAGACAGACGGAAATCAAGGAACGTCTGAAAACGTTGTCCATCGAACGTGGTGATGACTGGGCAATGCGTATCGTAACGCCAGAGGAGCATGTGCAGGCACCCGATATCAGCGGCAAGGATCGTGTAAAGATGAGCCTTGAACGGACGCCTCTGCTCTCGAGTTTATCTGGCGATGAACTGGAAGCATTCATTGATTCCCTGCAATTGCGACATGTGGAAGCGGATGCCCCTGTGTTCAGGGAGGGTGATCGTGGCGACTATCTGTATTTGATAGGTATGGGCAATGTGTTGTTGCGCGCCAGGGATGCGCAGGGCAGACGGCGAGTGTTCTCGCATTTGTCGGAAGGTGATTTTTTTGGCGAGCGCACGTTCATGTCCCGTGTACCGCATTTGGATGAGGCGATTGCTGAAACAGATTGTAATATACTGATGATTGACCGGGTCACCTTCGATGAATGGACGATGAAGTACCCTGGCATCCAGTCCACCGTCGAGGATTTTTACCGTCAGAGGGTGCTGGCCAGGGTGCTGGCGATTACACCGGTATTCGAAGGCATACCCACGGAGGCACGGTTGGCTCTGGCCGGACATTTTTGTTTGCGAACTTTCGAGAAGGGTGATGTCGTTGTTCGGGAAGGAGAAATGGAAGATACCTTTTATCTGATCCGATCAGGTTCCGTAGATGTGTCCACCAGCGATATGGGGAAGGATGGCGATCAGATTGAACTGGGGAATATGGGTGAGGGCGATTTCTTTGGTGAAGTAGCACTTCTAACGGATAAGCCGCGTACCGCTACCGTGACAGCGTGTGAAAAAGCTGAGCTTATGGAGCTTTCAAGAACGGATTTTAACGAGATTACAAGAGCGTTTCCGTCCATACGCAAGATTGTCGAGGTCTACCAAAAGCGGCGGGTCCGGGATACCATTCAAATTCTCCTCAAGCGAAAACCCGGACCATGAGTTCGATGCTCGAAATATCCGGGCTGTATAAATCGTTTGTTTCCCCGGCGGGTTCGATAGATGTGTTAAACGGGATCGATCTGAATGTGATGCATCGTGAGTTCGTAGCCGTTGTGGGCCAGTCCGGTTCCGGAAAGAGTACTTTGCTGCATGTTCTGGGCACACTGGAACCCGCGGATCATGGGAAAGTGGTCCTTGATGGTGAGTCATTGCTTTCTCTGTCTTCGAAGCAAATGGCCATCGTGCGAAATAAAAAGATTGGTTTTGTCTATCAGGCGCACCATCTTATCCCTGAGTTAAGTGCACTCGAAAACGTTATGTTGCCGCTTCTGGTGCGTGGAAAGAAACGTGAAGAAGCTGAAGTGCCTTCAATGAATCTACTGAAATGTCTGGGCTTGCGTGATCGGGCGAGTCACAGGCCGGGCAAACTATCCGGCGGTGAAGCGCAGCGGGTAGCCGTGGCCCGTGCTCTGGTAGGAAACCCCTGTTTGTTGCTGGCGGATGAACCCACCGGGAATCTGGATGAGCATACGGCCAGAGAAGTCTTCGATGCCATGCGGCAGTTATGCAGGCAGGAGAATACAGCAGCGATCATGGTGACGCATAGCAGTGAACTGGCAAGTACTTGCGACCGTGTGTTGCATTTGCACGAAGGAAAGCTGTCGGAGGAGGAGGCGACGGGTTAAGCTTGTGGGTAAAGGGCAGGGCTAGGCCTGCCCTTTACCCA
>CAZDWG010000036.1:4879-10233 GCA_964509005.1 uncultured Zetaproteobacteria bacterium | reverse complement strand
CTCAGGGGATCACGCTGACCTTTTCCATCACCATCCATCTGGTGATTTTGTCTGCCACATCCTGACCCTCGGTGATTTGGCCGAATATAGTGTCATGGCCATCCAGATGGGGATGTGCACCGTAACAAATATAGAACCGGCTGCCAGCGGAATCGGTGGAACCGGGATCGGATGAGCGGACCATGGCCACGGTCCCGGTCACATGTTCGTGACTGTTGAATTCGGCCTTGATGTGATAGCCGGGGCCACCGGAACCATCACCCTTCGGATCACCGCCCTCGGCGGCAAAACCGGCAATCACGCGATAAAAAGTTAATCCGTTGTAGAAGCCCTTGGCTGCCAATGCCTTGAAATTGGCAACGGTGTCCGGAGCCGCCTTCGGGAACAGTTCAAACGTAAATGAGCCAAGATTCGTTTTCACCCTGATATGGTTGCCTTTCGGAATTCCCGGATCACCAGCCAATGGCGCTTTCTTGAATAGATGCGTTCTCCAGTTTTCCTTTGCCTCAATCTTTTTTTCCGAAGGCATCGGTTTACCCTCGAATGCAGCCTCAAGCGCCGCCGGGCTATGCGATGGCATGGGATGCGTGAGCAAATATACAACGCTGGCGCTGAACGGGATCAGTAACAGGATGATAATCACTATTCTCATGCCAATAGCCTCCGTTGCGCCGATGGAATACCCTTCTTTGGATGCAGCACCATACGATACATTCCCGGCGTCATTATTCCGGTTCCCAACAATATATCCTCGAAGAAAATAACTGCCTCGCCCTGCATCTCGTGATCCATCTGAATCCGTTGCCCCTGCGCAAAACGCCGCGCTTCCGCTCTCTGTAATTGAATCTTCGGTAAATGCCGCAACCACCGTTGCAAAGGAAGAACACACGCCTCACGCCGCTTCTCTACTTCATGAAAGGGCAGCATAACAGCCTCCGTCCAACCACCCGTGGACAAACGTCTCAGCGTCGTAACACAACCGCCCATACCCATGAGAGCACCTATATCCCGCGCCATGGACCGGACATAGGTTCCTTTCGAGCAACACACACGCAACGTAAGCACGGGAGGAGAAAAATCAATCATCCTGAGCGCATGGATTTCAACCGGACGCGCCGCAAGCACGACATCGCCACCCTTGCGCGCAATCTCATGGGCACGCTGACCATGCACATGAATCGCCGAATATGCAGGCGGCATTTGCTGCAGCTTTCCGGTAAAGTGCTGGAGGATATCTTTCACATCGTCCTCTTCAGCCCGCATATCGAAACGTGCCGTAACCTCACCCTCCGCATCCAGCGTGTCCGTCTGATAGCTGAGGTCCATCGTCACCTCGTAGGTTTTGTCCGCATCCAGCCCCACCGCGGAAAAGCGCGTAGCTTCTCCGAGCAGGACCGGCAGCATTCCCGTCGCCAATGGGTCAAGCGTCCCCGTATGACCGGCCTTGATGCGTTTTTTCCCCGCGTGCGTAAACAGGCGGCTTATTTCGTTGACGGCTTTACGCGATGTCCAACCACGGGGTTTATCCAGAAAAACAATGCCGGAAATCAGGGATTGATGACTTCGCAGGACTTCATCAGGACGTGCTCGCCAGTAATGCGCTGACCGCATGCCGCACCTTGCCTTGTACTTCGTCAAAGGTTCCGCGCATGGTGCAGCCCGCAGCATGATGATGGCCACCGCCACCCAGGGATACGGCCAGGGCCCCCACATCCGTATCGTATTTAGCGCGAAACGTAACCTTCCAGCTCGTTTGAGTTTCCGGCCGGATGAATACGGCAATGTCAACACCCTGAAGTGAGCGTGCATATTCAATAAAGCCTTCGGTATCCTGTGCACCACCGCCCGTATCTTCATACATCGCGGTATTGACATGCAACCATGCGGAGCGCCCGTCATCATGCAAGGCAATCGTTCCCAGACAGTGAAGCAAAAGCTTGAGCAGTTCCCTGCTGCTGCTTTCATAAACTTCGCGGGCAATCGGCCAGGGTTCGGCTCCGGCACGAATCAGCCTGGCGGCCAGCTCAAATGCATCCGCCGTTGTAGCGGCATTGCGGAAGCATGAAGTATCCGTCAGTACCGTAACATAGAGGGCGCTGGCGGCAGCGGGGGATAATTGCAACCCGAGATGCCCGATCAGGTCAAAGACAATGGCCCCGGTCGAACAGGCCTTTATTTCCAGCAAATTAATGTCGCCAAAGCGATCATTGCTGGCGTGATGATCAATATCCAGCAACGTCCGACCTTCAAAGAAAATGTCAGAAAAACCCAGCCGTGACCTGGAACCGGCATCCAGACTGATAATAAGGTCAATGCCCTTCCGCGTAAAATCTTCGCCTTCACCCACGTGATCCGTTCCAGATAGAAAACGGTAAATGCGGGGGACACGATCACGGTTATGCATATAAACGTTCCTGCCCGCATCCCTGAGCGCGTGATACAAGGCAATCTGGGAGCCAATACCGTCGCCATCGGGGCAGCAATGGGTCGTCAACACAATGCCGCGCGCCTCACGAATGGCTTCGCAAGCCTTGCCCCAATCCGTCATGTCAAAGCGTTCGTATCAAGCGCATGCAATAAACGAATCATATCGCCACCCTCTTCAATTGATTTATCCCAGTGGAATACCAATGTTGGTAAACGTCGTCTCGATATGGCCAGACGCAATTCGTGGGAAAAATGCGCAGCCAGATGATTCAGGCGGTCCATACACACATCTATATCAACTTTACCGGATTTATGAACCCAAACGCGCACGGACTGACCACCGTGTAGAGATTCGATGCGCGTGATGCCAATACCAATGAGACGGGGGTCGGCAATGTCCCGTTGCATCAACGTTGATAACAAGCGTTTGATATCGGCATGGAGGCGTGCCTGGGCAGGGGTTTTAGCCCGCATCATTATGCATCGCCCTGATCCTGCCCTTTACCCACAAGTCACAATGCAGGGCATGGACTTGCGCGCCCATCCATGGGCACTCTGATGACTTCGCAAGAAGTCATCATAACGTAGCCGCGACTTCCTCGATAACATAAAACTCGAAACTGTCTCCTGCCTTGACATCATTGAACTTTTCAATGCCAATGCCACATTCGTATCCGTTTTTCACTTCCTTTACATCATCCTTGAAGCGCCTGAGCGAGGCCAGCTTCCCATCATAGATCAGCACACCCTCGCGCAATACCCGGACACGGGCATCACGGGTGATCAAACCATCGTTGACATAGCAGCCAGCCACAGCGCCAATTTTCGGTACCTGGAATACCTCTCGCACTTCAGCACTACCAATAACCTTTTCCTTTTCCTCCGGTGCCAGCATGCCCTCCATGGCAGCCTTCATATCGTCGATAGCATCATAAATCACTCTATAGAAGCGTACATCCACACCTTCAGCCTCAGCCAATTTTTTAGCTTTGGATTCGGGTCGAACATTAAAACCGATAATAATGGCACTTGAGGCCGAAGCCAGCATGACATCCGACTCGGTGATGCCGCCTATGGCCCTGTGCACGACCTTGACCTGCACTTCATCAGTTCCGGCCTTGCCCAGCGATTCCGCCATGGCTTCCACTGAACCCGTGACATCTCCCTTGATGACCACATTAACTTCCTGTGCCGTCTCACCTTGCGCTACCGCGAACAAATCTTCCATGCTAAACTGCTTTTGCTGACTGGCGCTGGCTTGCCGCTGCTGGTCCTTGCGGTAACTGATAATTTCTCGCGCCTGGCGCTCATTCTCCACCACAACAATTTCCTGTCCTGCTTCGGGCACCGATTCCAGTCCCAGCAATTCAAATGGAATAGACGGACCCGCAGTACGGTGCTGCGCCGCATTCTCATCCACGATGGCGCGAATACGCCCCATCACTGTTGCGACCACGACGATATCGCCTTTTTTAAATGTCCCGTTCTGGACCAATACGGTAGCCGCCGGACCGCGGCCTTTATCCAGCCGTGACTCAATCACCACACCGCGCCCGCGCTGGTCAGGGTTTGCCATCAACTCAAGCACCTCGGTTTGCAAGGCCAGCATTTCGAGCAGATCATCCAGACCTTCGCCGGTCTTGGCCGACACGTTGACAAATATTGTATCTCCACCCCAATCCTCAGGCACAATCTCATGTTCGGCCATTTGACGCTTGACCATATCCGGATCAGCGCCTTCCTTATCCATTTTGTTCACCGCCACGATGATGGGCACCCCGGCAGCGCGCGCATGGCTAATAGCCTCTACGGTTTGCGGCTTGACCCCATCGTCGGCGGCGACAACCAGAACAGCAACGTCAGTCAATTTAGCGCCGCGAGCGCGCAAACCGGTGAACGCTTCATGGCCCGGCGTATCAATAAAGACAACACGGTCCCCACCACCCACTTTTACCATGTAGGCACCAATATGCTGGGTAATGCCACCCGCCTCGCTCTCGGCCACGCTGGCCTTGCGCAGCGCGTCGAGAATGGATGTCTTGCCATGATCAACATGCCCCATGACGACGACCACCGGGGGCCTCGGATACAACAGGGAATGATCATCTTCCTCAGCATCAATCAGCACATCTTCAACAGCGGCCTCATTAATCCGCTTGGGCCTATGCCCAAATTCTTCAATAATCAATACGGCAGTATCCGCATCGACGCTTTCATTCACGGTCGTGGTAACACCCATGGTGAAAAGTGTTTTGACCACATCCGCACCCTTGATGGCCATGCGGCTCGCCAGTTCAGATACGATAATGGTTTCAGATACTTCAACTTCACGCACCACAAAATCTACATCATCCTTGGTAATGGTGGTTTTCCGGCGGCTACCGCGCGCCAGCCTGGCCATGCGCTCTTCCTCTTCCTCCGTCAGCACCACATGACGTTTTTCAGCATAGGCACGGCGTGCGGCCTTTTCCGCCGGCGATAAACGCCGTCGCTTGAAGGTGCCTTGCGGACCCTGCCTGCGGCGCTGACCGCCTGCGGCCCCCGGCATCTCCGGAGCAACGGCCACGGAAGGCGATCGATTAACCGTCGGCGTTGTCGGCCTGGAGGTTTGAGGCGAGCGCCTCGCGCGTCCGGAAGCGGAGCGATCACTTTTGATGCTTTCCTCGATCTGTTTCAGGGAAGATCGAGGCGCCTTACTTGCCGCAATCTGCGCCGGTGTCAGTCCGCGGCGAATCGTTGTGCGTGGTCCTCCGCCTGTGCGTGGTCCTCCGCCTGTGCGTGGTCCTCCGCCTGTGCGCGGTCCTCCGCCTGTGCGCGGTCCTCCGCCTGTACGCGATCCTCCGCCTGTACGCGATCCTCCGCCTGTGCGTGGTCCTCCGCCTGTACGCGATCCTCCGCCTGTGCGTGGTCCTCCGCCTGTACGCGAT
>CAZDWG010000036.1:1460-4779 GCA_964509005.1 uncultured Zetaproteobacteria bacterium | reverse complement strand
TCCTCCGCCTGTACGCGATCCTCCGCCTGTGCGTGGTCCTCCGCCTGTACGCGATCCTCCGCCTGTGCGTGGCCCTCCGCTTGTGCGTGGCCCTCCGCCTGTACGCGATCCTCCGCTTGTGCGTGGCTCTTCGTTTGTGCGCGAAGCGCCGCCGGTTGGATGCCTTTCCGATGCTTGTGGTCTGTCATGGTGCCTGCTCGTAGTTGGGGAGCGACCTGTATCCGGCCTTTTAGGCGGTGTCTCCTGCCGTTTGGCCGCAACGGCTTTCGCGGCAAGTTGCGCAGGTGATGCCGTGGACACGGAAGATGATGGTGAGGCGGGTGAGGTGGGTGCTGTCAGGGTACGCCGGGCCTTACGTCTGACCTCAACCTGAACGGTATGCCCCCGCCCGCCCGCTTTCTGACCAGTTCTGCCCTGGCCCGCGATAATAGGTTTGTTCAACGTCAGTGTCCGGCTTCCGGGTTTGGTGGATGCCGCTTTCTGCCCATCCTGGTGAAGCGCACCCGATATTTTCACGCGATCTTCCGCCGTCAGCATGCTGGTAGGGCCACTCACCGCCACGCCACAATTGCGTGCGGCGGACTGCAATTCGGAAACTTCGATATTAAGTTCCCTGGCCAGGTCGAGGGTGCGTATTTTCGCCATCTGTCATTCACTCCGTTTTCAATAGCTGCTCATACCACATGCAGTATTGCCACCATTTTTCATTCGCCGACGTATCATCCACTGCCAACACCGACACCTTCTCCCTATCCAGAAACTCACCCAGCAAAGCTGAATGACCAAAGGAAACACATGCTGTTTTCAGACCCGCATCTTCACGCTTGACGCAAGCCTCGCGTATCTGTCGTTTCAGCGCATCGCCAGCATCCAGCGCCAGCACAATCAATATCGACGCGCGACCCCACATACGATGCATCACGGCATCACGTCCGACGTTCATGTCACGCCTTCCGCGGCGCACATATTGCCGACACAAGCGCAAAAGCGCCACCGCCAAACGCCGACGCAGCTCATCCGCCTGAAATTCCCCAAGCTTTTCGCCCTTCCACGCCGCGTGTAAACGCTTGCCATGCAAATGATTCAAACATTCACCCCAGCACACATACGCGCCCCGGCCTGGTGCTTTCCGCAAGATGTCCGGCCATACCTGACCCGACTCGTCACGCACCAGGCGCAACATATCACCTTTGTTGCGCGACCGGCGACAAGCTATGCAGCATCGCTGCGCCTCCGCCAGGCTAGTCAAACCAACCGCATGACTCTCTGGCAGCGAGAATAAGCGCTTCCAGTTGTTCACGGGAAATGCCTTCCACACCCTCCAGGTCATCGACTGCCGCATCAGCCAGCGCTTCCGCACGACCAATACCGCGAACGGCAAGTTGGTCGGCCAGCGCCTCGTTCATATCCGGCAATTGCAATAGGCTGTCTTCAATCTCTGCACGTTCTTTTTTACCCAGTTCCTGTTGTAAAAGGACATTTCGTGCACGGTTTTGCAATTCGCGCGCGGTTTCTTCATCCAGCGCATCAATGGCCATCAAGTCTTCGGCTGTGCTATAAGCCAGGTTTTCCAGAGAAACAAATCCTTCATTACAAAGCAATGCGGCGAAGTCTTCATCAATATCAAGAGCTTCCTGGAACATGGTTCTGGCCGTATCAATTTCGGAGGCACGTTTGTCGCGCTCTTCACCGGCAGTCATAATTTCAATTTTCCAGCCACTCAACTCGGAAGCCAGACGAACATTCTGACCTCTGCGCCCGATCGCGATAGCCAACTGATCTTCAGCCACGGCAACCTCAATGGTATTGTTTTCTTCATCCACCATCACACGGTCAACCTCGGCCGGGGCCAGTGCATTCACCACAAAAGTGACCGTATCCGGCGTCCATTCGATAATATCAATCTTCTCGCCATGCAATTCATTCACCACCGCCTGCACACGGGCGCCACGCATACCCACGCAGGCGCCGACGGGGTCAACGGCGGCATCATTCGAGATGACGGCAATCTTGGTGCGTGAGCCCGGATCACGAGCAATGGCCTGAATCACCACCAACCCATCGGCAATCTCCGGCACCTCCTGTTCGAACAGGCGCTGCACCATGCCCGCATCCGAACGCGATACGAATACCAGAGGACCCTTGGACTGGTTGCGAACCTCTCTCAGATACGCGCGCACCCGGTCTCCCTGGCGGTAAGATTCGCGCGGCAATAAATCCTCGCGATACATCACTGCCTCTCCCCTGCCCAGATCGACATAGACATTACCCCGCTCAACACGCTTGACAATGCCGGTAATCAACTCCCCTACGCGAGATTCATACTCAGCAACGACGCGATCACGTTCAGCCTCCCGAATTTTCTGATTGATCACCTGCTTGGCTGTCTGGGCGGCAATACGCCCCAGCTCAATAGGAGGGAGAGGTTCCCTGAACTCCGCGCCGATTTCCACCTTGGCATCCAGAGCCAGGGCTTCTTCAAGAGTCAACTCATTGAGTTCATCCTCCACTTCCTCAACCACCGTGCGCACATGGTAAAGCTCCATAACTCCGGTTTCGCGATCAAGCCTGGCTTCCACGTTCCTGTCACCATACGTCCGTCGGGCGGCTGTTTTGATGGCCTGCTCCATGGCATCAATCACCAGTTCCTCTTCGACGCCTTTTTCACGCGCCACGGCCTGTGCAACCTGCAACATTTGAACATTCATCGATATGCCCTCACCTGCTTTGTTTTTTCTTCTTACTGGCACACTTCCATTCAACAGTGCGCACAATTTTCACGCCTTCATGCACGGCAATCTCATGTTCATCACCTTGAGCATCCCGAATGCGCACACCTCCATCGCAAGGCCCGAGATTCTCACCCAGGAGGTCCGGACGAGCTTCAAAATGCAGGTGCAGCATTTCGCCTGCATGACGTCTAAAATCTTCTTCCTCCCGCAGTGGCCAGTCCAGTCCTGGCGAGCTCACCTCCAAACGATAACGATCTCGAATCAAGTCCTCCGCGTCCAGATGAAGGGATAATGCCCTGCTGATCCTCACCAGGTGGTCAAAGGGGACACCACCGGCCTGATCGACGATCACCCGGAGCAATTGCTGATGTCCACCACCGCTCAGACTCACTTTTAATACATCCGCACCCATTTCACGGGCAATAGGCGTCAACATGTCCCGGATACGATCTTCAATCAATTGGCTCTCCAGAAACAAAAAAAAGCGAGCCGCAGCTCACTTTCAACAATTGCGAACGCTAGCCCCTAAGCAGGCCGAGAGCAAGCCCAGGCCTGCCCTTGACCCACAAATCGCGCCACAGCGAGTC
>CAZDWG010000036.1:0-1360 GCA_964509005.1 uncultured Zetaproteobacteria bacterium | reverse complement strand
TTGCACACGGACCATACCGGCGTTGCGGCACTTGCCAATGGAATAACCATTATCTGCGCGCCGCGGGTGTCTCATTTTACATCCCGTGTTTCGAGCAAGGCCACAGCCATGGCCGCAATCCCCTCTTTCCTTCCGACAAAACCGAGATGTTCCGTCGTACTCGCCTTAATGCCGAGGCAGGCAACATCCACGCCGATGATAGCGGCCATGTTCTTTTTCATACTTGTTACGTAGGGCGCAAATTTTGGCTCTTGCGCCAGAATAGTGGTATCGATATTGAGCACTTTAAGGCCACGCTGATCCATAAGGCGCACCACCTGAGCCAACAGTTGCAGACTGTCCGCATCCTTGTAACGATCATCAGTGTCGGGGAAAAAATGGCCGATATCGCCCAAACCGGCAGCACCCAGCAGCGCATCGCAAACGGCATGGGTCAGCACGTCCGCATCGGAATGCCCTGCCAACCCCATGGCATACGGAACATGCACGCCACCCAGAATCAGTTTGCGACCTTCCGAAAATGCATGTACATCAAATCCCTGACCTATGCGTAAACTCACTCTCTCACCTCCATATAACGTTGTAGCCACACCATATCTTCCGGTGTTGTAATTTTTCGGTTGTTAGCATCACCCGTGCTGATAAAGACGGGGAACCCGGCGGCTTCCAGCATGGATGCGTCATCCGTATGCCGGTGCATACGCTCCCTTTCCGCTGCAATAGCCGCCGCAAACCATTCCCGACGCGCGACCTGTGGCGTCTGTACCGCGCGCAAGACATGACGATCCAGTGTTTGCAGCACCCGACCCTCATCGTCCACACGTTTAACGGTGTCATACACCGGTATTCCCGGTACAGCCGCACCGTGCTGTTGCGCCACATCCAGCACACGGGCCAGCAGCGCGGGCGAAGGAACGGGGCGCGCTGCATCCTGCACCGCCACCCATTCCACATTGCTGGAAAGCGCCGCCATGCCGTTGGCCATGGACACAGCGCGTTCCGCACCTCCTGTTACAGGAGGGAGCATATCAAACGGAAAGGATTGATGCTCAAGACATCTGGAAAAATATTCGTCATTTTCGGCCAGTACTGGTTGTACGGCGCAAATCCGGGATTCCTTTGCCAGACTGTTCAGCGCAATCACCACCAGGGGTATCTGATTCACGCACTGATACTGTTTGGGATGTTTGCCGCCAAAACGCCGTCCGATCCCGGCGGCCAGAAATAATACTGTAACCTGCATACGCCGATTGTGTCGTATCTCGGCGCTGGGTCAAACATGATGACTTCTTGCGAAGTCATCAGAGCGCCCATGAATGGGCGCGAGAATCAATATACTGCATCGCAAGCTATTGATTTA
>CAZDWG010000035.1:0-10501 GCA_964509005.1 uncultured Zetaproteobacteria bacterium | reverse complement strand
TACTTTCATCTGCACTTCACTACCGTGGGCGAGATTGTACGGAAGCAACAGAAAACCCATCAATCCTAGACCTGACCCTGTTTTCTGTGACCCTGTTTTCTGCTGTTTTCCGATACACCTAAATCAGGTTAGGTAAGAATTCCTTACTTTCATCAATTCTGTTTATAGCCTATCATTGGACTATCCCATATAGTGAGGTATGCTATGTTGACCAAGAGAACTTCCAAAAACCAGATTACCTTGCCCAAAGCCATTATTTCCCACTACCCAGATGTGGATTATTTTGATGTTCAGGAAGAAGGCGGGAAAATCGTGCTGTTTCCAGTGCGCCCGAATCAGGCGGAGGATGTACGGCGTCGGCTGACTGAAATGGGGCTGGGCGAGCAGGATGTGAAAGATGCCATTGCCTATGCCAGGAAATCCAGGAAATCGTGAGTCTACGGCTGGTCTTTGATACAAACAGCGTCGTTTCGGCGCTGCTTTTCGATAAAGGACATCTAGCGTGGCTGCGTATATTTTGGCGACGGAGCGAGCATCAGCCTCTAGCTTCAAGGGCAACCGTTCAGGAGCTTATTCGCGTATTGGCTTATCCCAAGTTCAAGCTCGAAGAGCAGGAGATCAAAGCCCTGCTAGCTGACTACCTCCCCTTTGTTAAGAGCGTGGCCTTGCCATCAAACGTACTGTTAGAGAACAAGCAACCGCTTCCCCGCTGCCGCGATACGAAGGATCAAATGTTTATCGAACTTGCCAGCGCCGGAAAAGCGGATGTGCTGATCACCGGAGATGCCGACCTGTTAAGCATGGCCGATGCATGTCCATTTACCATCGAAACACCCGTCAATTTCCGCAAGCGCATCAGAAATTAACTCACCTTCCGCCGCAGGTAATCCACCACCAGCCGCACGCCTGCGCCGGTCGCGCCTTTGGCCGAAATATCGGTCCCCTTCATGTCCCATGCCGTGCCTGCGATATCCAGGTGCGCCCACGGAATATCATCGACAAAGCGAGAAAGGAAACAGGCCGCTGTGATCGTGCCTGCATCACGGCCACCGATATTTCGGATGTCGGCAATGTGGGATTTGATCTGATCCTGGTATTCCTCAAACAGCGGTAGCTCCCACACACGATCATGGGTGTGATCGCCGGACGTCTTCAGACCCTTTTTCACCTTTTCCCCGGTCCCCAACAAGCCCGTTGCCTGCGAACCCAAAGCAATCACGCAAGCCCCGGTCAGCGTCGCAAAATCAATGATTTCAGAAGGTTTCCGTTCCGCAGCATAGGCCAGCGCATCGGAGAGGATAATCCGCCCTTCGGCATCGGTGTTCTGTACCTCAATGGTCAGCCCCTTATAGCTGGTCACGATATCGCCCGGCTTGTAGGCTGCCGATCCAAGCAGGTTCTCAGTCGAGACTATCACGCCCAGCAGATTGACCGGAAGATTCAGCTCAATCACCGCCTTGAAGATGCCAAGGACAGCAGCCGAACCACACATATCAAATTTCATTTCATCCATCTGTGCTGCCGGTTTGATGGAAATACCACCGGCATCAAAGGTCAACCCCTTGCCGACCAAAGCCACCGGCGGCGCGCCATCTTGGCCTCCCGCATATTCCAACACAATAAAACGCGGCTCCCTGGCCGACCCCTGATTGACGGCGAGAAGCGCGGTAAACCCGGCTTGCTCAATCGCAGCCTTGTTCATGACCGTTACTTTCAACTCCGGATGCTCCAACGCAGCCGCCTGCTCACCGAGAAATTCCGGCGTACAAACATTGCCCGGCTCGTTGGCCAGATCACGGGTAAAATTCGTCCCCGTACTGATAGCGCGTGCGCTGGCCAATGCGTCCTCCGCGCTTGCCAGATCCCGCCGCGACGAAATCATGATGGTGACAGAGCGTAGCTCACGCTTGTTCTCTTCCTTCTCCGTCTTGTATTTGTCGAATACATACAAACCCAGCCAGACACCCTCGGCCACAGCCTGCACCTTGTCCGGCAGACTGGCGCCGCGCACACTTAGTTCGGGAAGATAAAATGACACATCGCGGGCGCCACCCTTATCCAGTTTGCGTGCTGCCATGGCTGCCAGGCGTCGCAGGCCATGCAAGGTGAGTTTCCGCTCATCCCCTGCGCCAATCAGCATAATCCTGTGCGTAGGCACATCTTTCACGCCATAGAGTGTGCGTGCTTTTCCGAATACCCCTGAAATATCAAATTTACGCAGGAAATCGGGCAACACATTGTCGGTAGCCTGCTGCAATTCCTTGCCGGACTCGGTCAACTTGCGCCCGTCGAGCAATGGCAACAGCACCGCATCATCACGCTGTTTGGAGGCAGCGCCTGCCTTAATATAAATCCTGACCATACGAACACCCCGGAGATGAGAAATTTATTCTAACCTGGATCTGAGAAAAGGTGAGGATTATATCCCTTTACATGAAAAATAAAAGTTGCCCAATATCAGCCCGCATGAAGAAGGCGTTTGAAGCATACATGCACTTGTTTCATGGTATCGCGTAACTGCTCCGGACCGCGAATAGACGCATGGCGACGCATAGTTTCCCACTCCGCGCATCCGGCATCAACGGGCAGACTGTCGATGGACCGCCATAATTCTACGCGCAGGACATTTTCCATCCGACGATAGTCCAGCCATGTATCGGCCAGCCACCCGGCATGCGTTTTCCAGGCTTCAGGCACGCCATCCGCTAACGCCATGTGACGTAGCGTTTCCACCGTTCCGCGGTGAGTGCCACCAAAAGCCAGACGCGCAAACTGCGCCATGAACTCAATATCCACCAAGCCGCCGACATCCTGTTTCAGATTCATGATACTGGCACTTTTACTGGCCAGATGCTTCAACATCTTCCGGCGCATTTGATCTACGTCTTCAGCCAGTTTTTTAATATCCGCTGACTGCTTCAGCACCTCACCCATCACGTTATTCACGGCGGCACAGGCACGCTCAGGACCGGCAACGCTACGCGCGCGGCACAACGCCTGATGCTCCCATGTGTGTGCCTTATGCAACTGATAGTCGCGAAACCCGCTGAGATTGGTCACCAGTATGCCGCTGTTGCCCGAAGGCCGCAGTCGCGCATCAAATTCAAATCCGGCGCCGAACGGCGGTTTCGCTGATAAATACCGGATCATGCGACGGCCCAGGTGCTGGGCATGTTCCCAAACGCTGCGACCGTCCAGTATGTCATTCGGAGATTCATGTACCAGCACAAACACCATGTCGAGATCTGAAACCAGCCCCATTTCCCGGCTTCCATGCTTACCCATCGCCAATGCGACCAGCGGGAAATCGTCCGGCAGACGCATTTGATTCCGGCACAAGCGAAGCACTGCATCCGTTGCCGCATCCGCTATACCCGCCATCCACGCACCGATGGTCAATGGGTCGGCGGTGTGCGCATCAATGGCCAAAGCACACAAAAGACGCGCCTGATCCACCTGGCGGCCAATGCTGGCAAGCACTTGCCCGACATCATCAAACGCTCGTAACGCACCCAGGATGGAACATACATGTTGAATATCGGCATCGCCGCGTTCCACGGCCAGCGGCCACTCCAGCCATGATGGATCACGCACAATATGATCCGCTACATAACGGCTGGCCGACAGCACGCCAATCAGCCAGTTCAACGCCCCCTGATGCGTGGCCAGAAAATCAATCCATGTCGCCCGGCCTGCAATGCCGTGAATCAGATCAGCAAAAGCCTCAACAGCCGTCACGCCATTGGCATCATCCAGCCACCGGGGCATAGCCACGCTCAGAACCACTTCAAGCTCATGGCGACTGCGTTCCGGCAACAGCCCCCGCAGCAGGTGCGTATCAATCTTCCTCAGTGCCAAACGCACGCGCGCCCGTGCAGCCTCATCCAGCACCTCCAATGATTCCGAATGAGCGCCATCCAGCCAGCCCTGCTCGTCTGTACCTTTGTTATCGACCGGCATCACGTGTTCGGCAAAAATATTCGACACAGCCGCGGCATGCGCGAGCATGTCCCGCGCAACATCAGCAATGCCAGTCGCTTTTGATAGATATTCAAAGAAATCAGACGGTAAGCGATGGGTTTGCTCACCCGTGCGTGCCTGGATGGCATGCTCGATACGTCGCCAGAATCGGTAGGCGCTGCCCAGTGCAGCTTCTTCACTCTCGCTCACCAGACCTGCTTCCGCCAGCTTTGACAATGCCCGCATGCTGGGCTGAATTCTCAGCGCCGGATTGCGACCACCATCCAGCAACTGCATGGACTGAATCACAAATTCAATTTCGCGTATTCCACCCTTGCCGCGCTTCACGTCGAATCCAGACACTATCCCGTGTGTTCCGGCCTGTACGTCAATGCGCCGTTTCATATCGGCCAGCGCCGCCACAGCCGTGTAATCCAGATAACGGCGATAAATAAAAGGGGATATCTCCGCAATAAATGCCTCCCCCAGTTGTAAATCACCTGCTACAGGCCGGGCCTTGACCAACATGGCTCGTTCCCATGTCTGACCATATTCCTGATAGTAAGAAACCGTCGCATCCAGATTCATACAAATTGCAGCGCCATCTCCGCCGGGCCTAAGGCGCATATCCACCGGCCAGACCAAACCATGCTCCGTACGCTCGGACATCAGACGAATCAGCATTCTTGAAAGGTGGCTGTAATATTCTTCCGCCGAAATACTTCTTCTGCCGCCTGTCGTTTCACCCTCGCCATCGCGAATGAACAGCAAATCGACATCGGAACCGAGATTTAGCTCACGCCCTCCCAGTTTGCCCAGCCCGATGACACAAAAACGCCCACCCTCCAGTTGCCCGTAGCGCGGCGCAACCAAACGTTTGGCCATCTCCAGCGCCTGCTGCATAAGCCCCGCGGCAAAATCGGCCAGTGACTGCCATGATCGATCCATATCCGCACCAAGACCCATTTCCCACCAGATCACATGCCGTAAACCCTGTTGCTTGCACAAGCGCAAATGACGCATGCACGCGGCCACATCGTGGCTGTTGTGGGCAGGCACCCACCTCCGACAACCCTCAGGTAATAGTGCTTCCGCCTTTGGTCTGAAGAGATCCTGACAGGCTTTCACATCCGCCATTCGCATCAGGGAAACGAAATAAGGCGATATTCCTAACAGGCGCTTTGCATCATCTCGTAGCGTATCCGGAATATTTACCAGGTATTCAGCCATATCGGGCATGATCAGAACATGCTCATCATGGCCCAGTCCCTGCATACCTGCTCAGCCTGTTCGATCACGGTAACAATGGCTTCCTCTCGCTTGCCACTCTTTGACATGTGCTAACCCCTGACGTCTCAATGTAGCCATGAGCCGTTTACTTGTGAATGATTTCAACACCCATAAAAAGGGCCGCCCGAAGGCAGCCCCTTGATTGTAACCGTGCAAACATCACACGGAATAATACATATCCACTTCATACGGATGCGTGCGCAAACGCATCTGATCCACTTCCTCCATCTTCAGCGAGACGTAAGCTTCAATCATATCATCATCCATGACACCGCCGACCTTGAGGAAATCACGATCAGCATCCAATGCGTTAAGTGCCTCCTCGAAGGAACGTGCAACGGTCGGAATTCGCGCTTCTTCCTCCGGCGGCAGATCGTACAGGTTCTTCGTTGTGGCTTCGCCCGGATCAATCTTGTTGGCGATCCCGTCCAGACCAGCCATCAACATGGCGGTAAAGGCCAGGTAAGGATTGGCTGTCGGATCGGGAAAACGAACCTCAAGACGGCGTCCCTTATCAGGGGATATCGGAATGCGGATGGCCGCCGAGCGGTTGCGGTTTGAGTAGGCCAACATCACCGGAGCCTCGAAGCCGGGCACCAGACGCTTGTACGAGTTCGTTGAAGCATTGGTAAAGGCGCACAGCGCCTTGGCATGCTTGATAATACCCCCGATATAGTACAACGCCTCCTGGGTCAGACCGGCGTATTTATCACCGGCAAACAGATTTTTGCCATCCTTCCAGATGGACTGGTGCGTGTGCATGCCGGTGCCATTGTCGTTATAAACCGGCTTCGGCATAAAGGTCGCCGTCTTGCCGTGGGCATCGGCCACGTTATGCACCACGTATTTATACCATTGGACACGATCCGAAATATCAATCAGCTCGCCAAAGCGCATGGCCATTTCACACTGACCGGCAGTCGCCACTTCGTGATGGTGACACTCCATATGCACGCCCAGATCGGTCATCACCAACGACATGTCATTGCGAATCTCATACAGAGAATCCACCGGTGGCACCGGGAAATAGCCGCCCTTCACCCTGGGCCGATGGCCCGTGTTGGTTCCTTCAAAGGTTTCATTGGAATTCCAGGCGGCCTCTTCGGATTGAATCCTGTAACCGCAACCGCCCATTTC
The DNA here is from genome assembly GCA_964509005.1 of uncultured Zetaproteobacteria bacterium. Taxonomy (GTDB): domain Bacteria; phylum Pseudomonadota; class Zetaproteobacteria; order Mariprofundales; family Mariprofundaceae; genus JAUZQZ01. The sequence continues at coordinate 4,114 of CAZDWG010000035.1, read as the reverse complement.
ATTGTAATGCGTGATGCCATCGAAGATGAAGAACTCCAGTTCAGGACCAAAATATGCCGTATCAGCAATGCCTGCGGACTGTATATATTTCAGGGCACGGTGCGCAACCTGACGCGGACAACGGTTGTAATCCTGGCCGGTGAGCGGGTCAATAATATCTCCAATCAGCACCAGTGTAGATGCCTCAACAAACGGATCGATCTTGGCCGATGCCGGATCCGGAACAATGGCCATATCGGAACTGTTAATATCGCACCAGCCGGCCACCGAGGAACCGTCAAAGGCAAAACCATCCTCGAAACTCTCTTCGCTCAATTCGGAAATCGGGAAGGTCACATGTTGCCACTTGCCCTTGGTGTCGGTAAAACGGATATCAGTGAATTCGCATTCATGCTCCTTCACCATATCCATCACATTTTTGACTGCATCACTCATGGTTACGTCTCTCCTTTTTTATACACTTTTTTTAACCTGCATTATTCATGAATCGCCGCGATGATTGCGCCGGGCCTTTGTTCGCAACGGATTCCAAGGAAGGAGACCGTAGCCATGCATACGGACGAATCAAAGGGTTGCGGCATGCGCCGCATGTCAATGTCGGATCTTGGGGGCACATTACAGCGCATCCGCATCACGCTCACCGGTACGAATACGCACCGTCTGCTCCACGGGAAGCACAAATATCTTACCATCGCCAATCTTCCCGGTTCGCGCAGCGTTCATAATGGCATCCACCGCCGCATCCAGCCGTTCCTCCGCAACAACAACTTCCACCTTGACCTTGGGTAAAAAATCCACCACATATTCGGCACCCCGATACAATTCCGTATGTCCCTTCTGCTGTCCGAATCCCTTGACCTCCGTCATGGTCAATCCGTGAATGCCAATGTCATTCAACGCATCCTTGACATCATCCAGCTTGAAAGGCTTGATCACCGCCTCAATCTTTTTCATGAATGCTCCTTTCCATAAACACCCCTTCTATCAATGCCCCTCCCATTCACGAAACCCGTGCGTGATCGGATAGCGCCGGTCGCGGCCAAAGGCCTTTTGTGTAATCTTCACACCCGGTGGCGCCTGGCGACGTTTGTACTCCGCGCGGTGCAGCATGCGGATCATGCCGCGAACATCGTCCGAATCAAAGCCCCGTGCCGCGATAGAAGCCACACTCTGCCCCAATTCGATATAAGCCCGCAAGATGGCATCCAGCGTCTCGTAGTCTGGCAAGGTATCCGAATCCTTTTGATCCGGACGTAATTCGGCGGAAGGCGGTTTCTCAATGGTGTTTCGGGGAATCACTTCCCGCTTGCGGTTCAGATGCTTCGCCAACGCATACACCTGCGTTTTATACACATCCTTGAGTACGGCAAAGCCACCCGCCATGTCACCATAAAGCGTGGCATAACCCACGGCCATTTCGGATTTATTGCCGGTGGACAATAGCATGCGCCCGGTCTTGTTTGAAATCGCCATTAACAGTAGCCCACGCACGCGCGCCTGGATATTTTCCTCGGTCACATCGGGAGCGGATTTACCCCATTGCTTAAACGGTTCGGCGAGAAGCGTCTCGACTGAAGCCACCGGGCGCGCAATGGGTAGCGTAACCGTTTCCATACCCAGCGTATTCGCCAGATCTTCGGCATCACTGACGGAAGAAGGACTGGAAAACCACGATGGCATCAGCACCCCCAACACGTTCTCCGCTCCCAGCGCCTCGCATGCCAACACCGCAACCACAGCCGAATCAACCCCTCCGGATAATCCGATGACCGCCTGCGAAACCCCGTTGCGGTGTACATAATCACGCACCCCCAGCACCAGCGCCTGATGTATCTGTTCGATGGCCGATGGTATTTTTACCACTTGCCCACAGGGCTCGGCGATATCCACCAGCACATCGATGGCTTCAAACAAGGGCGCACGCTCCAGCACCTGCCCTGCAGCATCCACGGCATGGCTGCCACCGTCAAATACCACTTCATCCTGCCCACCCACCTGGTTGACATAGATCACAGGAACACCAAAACGAATGGCGCGCTGTTTCATCAGCGCTTCACGATCATGCTGCTTGTCCACATGAAAGGGCGAAGCATTCAGATTAATGAGCACATCGCGGGCCTGCATAGCAGCTTCTTCCGCCACGGCATCATCCCACAAGTCCTCGCAGATACCCACACCTATACGCCAGTCATGGACGGAAAACACCTCCTGGCCAGCCCCCGACACGAAATAGCGCCGTTCATCGAATACACCGTAATTGGGCAGCGCCCGTTTATCGTAAATACCAAGTAACTTTCCATCCGCTGCCAATGTCGCGCTATTGCAAAGTCCGTTTTCTATCCGCCGGGGATGCCCGAATATCACGACAGCCTTTTCGCTGGCCGTTACAATCCGGCTGGCCGCACCCTCGACCGCATCCATGAATGATGATCGCAGCAATAGATCTTCGGGGGGGTAGCCGGTGAGTACCAGTTCTGGCAAGACCAGCACATCACAGTCCGTGGACTCTGCCCGTTGCATTGCGCTTAGAACCAGATCTGTATTGCCCTCAATCTCGCCCACCCTGGGCGCTACCTGCGCCATCATAACCTTCAAGCCATATCCTCCTCGGGATATGCCGCCACCCGATGCACAGCCAGATCAGCACCCTGATATTCATCTTCTTCGGAAAGGCGCAGTCCCGTTACAAGCCTGATCGCACCATACACAGCAAAACCAGAGACCACGGCAATGCCTACGCCGGTCAATGTGCCGACCAGTTGCGCCATCAATGTCACGCCTCCCGCACCCCCCATCGCAGTAGAACCGAAGATACCGGCAGCAATGCCGCCCCATGCGCCACATATGCCATGTAGCGGCACGACACCCAACACATCATCAACGCGCAAACGATTCTGGATCATGCCGAAACCGAACACGAATATCACGCCAGCCGCGCCACCAATCGCCAAGGCGCCAAGCGGGTGCACAATATCCGAACCGGCGCAGATGGCGACCAGTCCCGCCAGTGCACCATTATGTACGAATCCGGGGTCATTCCTGCCTACAACCAGTGCAGTCAGCATGCCGCCAACCATGGCCAGCAATGAATTGACGGCCACCAGACCGGAAGCCGCACCAGATGTCCCGGCGCTCATGACGTTGAACCCGAACCATCCCACGCATAAAATCCATGAGCCCAATGCCAGATACGGGATATTGGAAGGTAAAATAGCAATCACGCGCCCATCCTTACCGTAACGCCCCCGGCGCGCACCCAGCATAATGACCGCTCCAAGCGCCAGGAACCCACCCATGGCATGTACCACCACCGAACCGGCAAAATCATGAAATTTTGCACCGAACATACTGCTCAGCCACGCCTGAAACCCATAATTACCGTTCCAGATCAGACCTTCATAGAAAGGATAAATAAGGCTGACCAGCACCACCGTAGCCAGCGCGTTGGGCCAGAAACGGATGCGCTCGGTGACTCCGCCGGAAATAATGGCGGGCACGGCCGCCGCAAAGGTCAGTAAAAAAAAGAAATGCACCAGTTCATAGGCATTCCCCTTACCCCCGAGATGCATCAGTTCCGGCACCGGCACAAAGAAATACGTGCCATAGGCAATGCCGTAACCAATAAAGAAGTACGCAATGGTGGAAAACCCGAAATCGGATAGCACCCGCACCATCGCATTCACCTGATTCTTCCTGCGTACCGTACCCGCCTCCAGAAAGGCAAATCCGGCATGCATCGCCAGCACCATGGCCGCACCCATAGTTAGAAAAAAGACATCCATTCCCGCATTCATAACGTTCCCCTCAAAATAATGGTTGCCGATTATTCCACATTTATACTGTTTTCGGAAGTTCAGGTTGATTTCTCCGTGTCCTCTGTGGTTGATCTTGGCTTTCCCATGAATCAAGCGAGGCCAGCGCCTTTTCCGACACCATGCGGCGGCGGTCGGCCCTGCTCAATCTCCGCTTACCATCCCTCTTCGGCCCCGGCGGCAGCAGGCCGAAATTGATATTCATGGGCTGGAAGTCTTCCCGCCGGGTCCTGGAGATATGTGCCAACAGCGCCCCATGCGCGGTATCGACGGGCGGTGCATCGGGTTCTTTTCCCCGCATC
>CAZDWG010000034.1:0-10711 GCA_964509005.1 uncultured Zetaproteobacteria bacterium | reverse complement strand
TCGTCCATAACGATGGACTTCATAATGCAGATGCGGCCCGGTGGAACGTCCTCGCGATCCAATCCTCCCAATCAGTTGGCCGCTGGCCACCTCATCTCCTATGCGAATGGCAATGCTGGACATATGGCCGTAGCGCGTCACATATCCAAATCCATGATCAATATCTATCATGTTACCAAAGCCCTTCATCTTACCGGCAAAGGTGACAATTCCCCGGCTGGCGGCTAGAACAGGCGCGCCGAAACTATTGGCAATATCAAGACCACGGTGCATCTCCCAGCCTCCGTTGAAGGGATCAATGCGCATGCCATAGCCAGAGCTTATCCATCCGCCTTTGGTCGGTCGTATGTGTGGCCTCGCGGCCTGTATCATACGTTTTTTGTCAAGCAGATAGTTAATGGTCGCGAGTTGGTTGTCCACGCTGGATATCCTGGAATCCAGCCGTTCCAGCGAACTGTCAATGGTATTCTGGCTTACATTCGTGGTCTGCACGCGCGGGCCGCCAATGGCAGGCGGCAAATCAAAATTAAATTCAGATGCATTCAGTGAAGCTACATCAACCAATTGCGAACCCAGCGCATCCAAACGTGCCAGACGCGCCTGCATGATGCCGATATTACGCACATATACGGCCAGCCGCTTGCGGTCCGCGTCAACCCTTGCGCCCAGTTTACCAAGCTGATTCCGCTGACGAACCTGAACCATGGACAACTGAGTTTCCAGGGCCTGAACATGACGATCCCTTGCTTCCCCCTGCCATGCTTGCCATCCGCCCCATGCCCCGAGAACGAACAACGACAACAATGAACCGCTTAAAATAACAAGCAAACGGGAGGATATACGCAGGGAGCGAACACTCCCGCGATCATGAACCAGCATCAAAGAAAATGGCTTAAACAACACAAACCTCCCACGCAAACGGTTTACCCCAAGATCCGATATTGACATTGGATGCAGGGTGTAATCATTTGGTTTGTATGGGGTTTTGAAAAATCATGTAGTCACCTCGTTGATGATGAGTGATTTTTCGGAATCCCGGACGAATCAAAGGGTTGCGGCATGCGCCGCATGTCAATGTCGGATCTTGGGGTTTGCTACCCATCGGGAAAAAACTTGTCAAGCGTTGACCTGCGTCACAATCGTCACCAATCTTCCGAAATGCCGAAACGCGCCAATACCCGGAACAGCCTTTTTATCACACGCCATGCGACTCAGGACTTGCTGCGTGAAGCCTTCAATGCATTGCCATCGACCACCCATGGCCTGTTAAGCGGTCAGCATGGCGTCATCCAGGAAGTTTATCCGTTGAGTCACCATCACCTCCCTGACCCGCCCGAGTTGGCAAAGCATATTCAGGCACTGGAATTGAGGGGCCTAAACCTTCTCTCCCTGTATGTCTCAAGCGCCACCCATAATGAATGCATGGAGACCTTACGCGACAGAGCTTTACAAACGTGTTCGGCTTCGGGCGTAAATAAACTCACCAGACTGCTCGAACTGCCTTTGGTAGTCGTGCGCCTGGATACCAAAGGGCGCATGGACGTTGTATTATTAGGCAAGGGAGACAAAACCGAATTACCGCTCCTCCTGCAAGAGGATGAACAGACTATACCCCGCGCGGGATAAGGAATAGGCTTCGTAGCCATGCGGATCTGCCATGTAGGCCTGAATTATAAAACAGCGCCGGTCGAGTTGCGTGAACGCGCCGCAATCGACGGAGCGGATATTCCCGCCCTACTACGACAACTTATAGCAGCAGCACCCGTGCGCGAAGCTGCCCTGTTATCCACCTGTAACCGCGTCGAATTTACACTTGTCACCCATGACCCGAATGCGGCTATCGCCCTGATATACGAATGGTTTGCGGAAATCTCGGAACTTCCACTGGATACGTTGCTGGAACACTTGTACTCGCACACATCCGAATCCGCCGTACACCATCTGTTCTCCGTCGCAACCGGTCTGGATTCGCTGGTGTTGGGTGAACCCCAGATTCTTGGACAGGTCAAAACCGCTTATGAACATGCCCTTGCCGCGGGAACGGCCGGGCATATCCTGCATCGCCTGTTCCAGGCTACGTTTTCCGCCGCCAAACGTGCCCGCACGGAAACGGACATCGGCAGACATGCAGTCAATGTCTCTTCCTGCGCCGTGGAGCTGGCCGGGCGTATCTTTGGCGATCTGGCTGGCAAGACCGTGCTGCTCATTGGCGCCGGAGAAATGGCCGAGTTGGCTGCCAGGCATCTACAAGGTAACGGCGTTAAGGAAATTCTGGTAGCCAACCGCACACTGGAACGCGCCAAAAGGCTCTCGCGCGAGTTTGATGGTCATGCACTGACCCTTGATCAACTGGACGAATACCTGGATGCGGCGGACATTATTATTTCCAGCACAGGCGCCAACACCTATGTGTTGCTGCCCGGAGCCATGCAGCAAGCCATGGAAAAACGCGATCAGCAACCCATGTTCCTCGTTGATATTGCCGTTCCGCGCGACATCGACCCGCGCGTGGGCGAATTAAACGGCGTCTATCTCTATGATATTGACGATTTACAGCAGGTCGTGCATGGAAACAGGGAGCATCGTGAAAAAGAGGCGGAAGCTGCGCGCATCCTGCTGAAAGAAGATGCACAGGACTTTCTTTCATGGCTGAAATCTCTGGAATCCGTACCACTTATTCGCCGTGTTCAGGAAAAGATGGATACGCTGCGCCGCGATGAGTTGGAAAAAGCGCGTTATCTGAACGGGCTTAATATGGATCAGCGGGAAGCGGTGGAGCGATTCAGCCGCGCCCTGATGAAACGATTTATGCACCCTACCCTCAAAGCCCTGAAAACCCTGCCTGAGGATATTGAGGGCGATTTGTTTATGGGTGCGGCGTGTAGGCTGTTCGATCTGGATCAGAAAATAGCCAAACGCTCGCAGGAATCTAAATGAATGATGCAGGCTAAGCTCGATGAAATCCTCAACCGCAAGGAAGAACTGACCGTACAGCTTGCCAATCCTGACCTCACCGGAAACACTAAGGAATACACCCGTATTTCCCGCGAATATGCCGAAATTGAACCTGTTGCCGAGATCGTTACGCGAATAAAAACGGTGGAACAGCAAAGCAACGATAATCAGGAACTGCTGGATGAACCCGATTGCGATGCCGAGTTGCGGGTCATGGCCGAAACAGAACGGAACGAACTGAAATCCGAAGCAGAATCGCTTCAGGAGAAACTGAAGATCCTGCTGTTGCCCAAAGATCCGAATGACAGCCGCAATGTCATCCTCGAGGTACGCGCCGGAACGGGTGGCGACGAGGCAGCACTGTTTGCGGCCAAGCTGTTTCGCATGTATTGCCGCTTTGCCGAACATAAAGGCTACAAAGTAGAAATACTGTCCTCCAATGCGACGGGAATCGGCGGTTACAAGGAAGTCGTGGCGCAAATCACCGGTCAGGGCGCATTTTCACAATTCAAGTTCGAATCCGGCGTACACCGGGTGCAGCGCGTTCCCGAGACCGAAACCAGTGGCCGCATTCATACCAGCGCCTGCACGGTGGCTGTATTGCCGGAGGCCGATGAAGTGGACGTCCGAATTAACCCGGAGGAGTTACGCATTGATGTCTATCGCGCTTCCGGCCCCGGTGGACAATGTGTGAACACAACGGATTCAGCGGTGCGCATCACACATATCCCCAGTAAGATTGTCGTGATCTGTCAGGACGAAAAAAGCCAGCACAAGAATAAAGCCAAGGCCATGAAAGTACTTACGGCGCGCCTGTTTGACGCTGCGCAACAGGAAGCGCACGACGAACGCGCCGAAGCACGACGCGGCATGGTCGGCAGTGGCGACCGCTCGGAACGCATTCGCACCTACAATTTCCCACAGGGCCGCATCACCGATCATCGCATCAATCTCACCCTGTACAAACTGGATCAGATTCTTGGCGGCGAAATGGGTGAACTGGTGGACGCACTGATCTCCCACCATCAGGCGGAATTGCTCACTGCCCACGGAGTGTGACTACTTCAGGCTGAAATACCGATTCGGGAGGGTCGTAATTTGCCACGCATTTTTGACAACATAAAACTACAACTGCTTCCAGGCCTGAAGGACACGCTAAAACTATCTCACCGCGCTGACTTCTGTGTTGGTTATTTCAACCTGCGTGGCTGGCAACACCTCGATTCACTCATTGAACCGTGGTCAGGTGATGAGAATTCCCGTTGCCGGTTACTTATCGGCATGCAACGACTGCCACAGGATGAGTTGCGAAGGGCTTATCGCCTGCTCCAGACTGATGATGGAATAGATCAGGCCACGGCATTGAAAATCAAAAAACGAATGGCTGAAGAGTTTCGCAATCAACTGATGTTTGGCGCTCCAACCGATCACAATGAAAAAGCCCTGCGCCGATTAAGTCGCCAGCTTCGCAGTGGAAAGCTGATCACGAAGCTTTATCTCAGGCATACGCTTCATGCAAAACTATACTTGCTCTACCGAGATGATCCCAATAATCCGATTACCGGGTTTGTTGGCAGTAGCAATTTGACCTTTTCCGGCTTAATCAAGCAGGGTGAACTTAACGTCGATGTGCTTGACCATGATGCATGCCAAAAGCTTCAAAAATGGTTTCAGGATCGATGGACGGATCGTTGGTGTTTTAATATTTCTGAAGAATTGGCTGATATTATTGATGAAAGCTGGGCTAGGGAGGAGGAACTTCCCCCCTATTACATCTACCTTAAAATCGCCTATCATTTATCTCAGGAGGCCAGAGCAGGTTTAACCGAGTTTCAATTGCCCCGAGAATTTGAGGATACGCTGTTCGATTTTCAGAAAGCTGCTGTGAAAGTTGCAGCGCACCATCTAAATAAACGCGGCGGCGTGATTATCGGTGATGTGGTTGGCCTTGGTAAAACACTGATGGCTACGGCGCTGGCGCGAATATTTGAAAACGACTATTACCTTGAAATCTTGATTATCTGTCCAAAAAATCTTGAAGGAATGTGGGAAGATTACGCCACCCGATATCGCCTTCATGCCAAGGTGGTTCCAATCAGCCGGGTAGATCGAATATTACCGGAACTTCGTCGATACCGACTGGTTTTGATTGATGAAAGCCACAACCTGCGCAATCGTGAAGGCATGCGTTATCAGGTTATTCAGGAATATATTGAAAAGAATGGCAGTAAATGCATTCTGCTATCTGCCACGCCCTACAACAAAACCTATCTGGATTTGGCCAATCAATTGCGCCTGTTTATCAAGGAAGATGAAGATATTGGACTGAGGCCGGAAGAGTTATTGAGAGAAATGGGTGAAATCGAATTTGCCCGTCGCCATCAATGCCCTGTGCGTTCACTGGCTGCCTTTGAAAAAAGCGAATACCCCGATGACTGGCGGGAACTGATGCGTCTCTACCTCGTGAGGCGCACACGATCTTTCATTATGGATAATTATGCCGAGACTGATCCATCCAATGATCGAAGGTATCTAACCTTTGCTGATGGAAGCCGTTCCTACTTTCCCCAACGAACGCCCCATACCATCAAATTCAAGATTGATGATAATGATCCCGCTGACCCATATGCACGGCTATATGCCAACAGAGTCGTTGATGCAGTAAACAGCCTCTCTCTGCCCCGGTATGGCCTGGGCAACTACGAATTGCCTACTCCTCACCACCCGCCAACGCCTGCCGAGGCAAAGCAGCTACAGGATTTATCCCGAGCCGGTCAAAGGCTGATGGGTTTTTGCCGCACCAATCTGTTCAAACGACTGGAGAGTGGCGGCGATGCATTTATTCTGTCCGTTGAACGCCACATTTTGCGCAACTACATCTTTGTACATGCCCTTGAAAATGCTTTGCCACTTCCAATCGGCACACAGGGCGCTGAGATGCTCGATACCCGTTTCACTGATGCGGATGCGGATTCTCCGGGGCTGATTTCTGATGCCTCAACTGAGGGGCCGCTTGAACAATCCAACATTCATGTGGATCGAATCACCGAAGTAGCTGATTTCCGGGAGACCGCAGCCTCGCTGTACCAGCAATATCGGGGGCAATACAAACGAAGATTCAAGTGGCTCAATTCAACCCTGTTCACCTCGGATTTGGCAAATGACCTTCTGAAAGACAGTCAAATTCTGTTGGATGTTTTGGCATGGTGCGGGAACTGGGAAGCAGAGAGAGATAACAAATTCAAGGCGCTTGTCCGGCTGCTTACGGAAACTCACGCCACAGAAAAAGTTCTGGTATTCACCCAGTTTTCAGACACAGCCTTGTATCTGGAGAAACATTTGCAAGCCTCTGGCATTGATAAAATGGCAGCAGTGACCGGCAACAGTGATGACCCCACAAAACTGGCATGGCGATTTTCTCCGGTCTCCAACGACAAGCGGGAGAAAATTAAACCGGCAGATGAATTGCGTATTCTGATCGCTACGGATGTTTTGAGTGAAGGCCAGAACTTGCAGGACTCGTGCATTATCGTGAACTACGACCTGCCCTGGGCGATTATCCGTCTAATTCAACGCGCCGGTCGAGTTGATCGTATCGGCCAGCAATCAGAAAATATTCACTGCTACACCTTCCTTCCGGCTGATGGCGTGGAGCGCATCATCCATCTTCGCTCTCGTGTAAACCGGCGGTTGGAAGAGAATGCAGAGGTAGTCGGCAGTGATGAGAGCTTCTTTGAAGATACAGCGGAGCAGGCAGTGCTGAATCTCTACAATGAGAAGTCAGGCATTCTTGACGGTGATGCAGATGGCGAGGTTGATCTTGCCTCTCAAGCCTATGAAATTTGGCATCAGGCTGTGAAACGTGATGAAAAGCTAAAATCCATTATTCCCGAACTACCCAACGTGGTCTATTCCACCCGCAAAGTAGAGGCGGATAATGATCACCCTGAAGGCGTGCTGGCATACGTTCAGACCGATTCCGGCCATGATGCGCTGGCCTGGGTCAACAAGCAGGGCGAAACAATCACGCAATCCCAGTTTGCGATTTTGAGAGCTGCCGCCTGTAAACCGGATACGCCTGCAATTCCTCGCCACGCAAGGCATCACGAACTGGTAAAGCATGGCGTACGCCATATTGCCGAGGAAGAGAAATCTATTGGCGGCGGCCTTGGTCGCCCGTCGGGGGCTCGCTATAAAACCTACGAACGGTTGAAACGTCATGTAGAAGATGTGAAGGATACATTGTTCGACACGCCTGCCCTGCGCAAAGCCATCGAAGATATTTATCGCTACCCGCTCAAACGTTTTGCCGTGGACTCCTTGAATCGTCAATTGAAAAGTAGCGCCAGCGATGCTGATTTGGCCGGAATCGTCACCAGCCTGCGGGAAGATGACCGCCTGTGCATTATCCATGAAGAAGCTGTATCCCACGAACCGCATATTATTTGTTCGCTGGGCCTGTTCAGTTCAACTGAGGAGTCGGAATAAATGTCCTTTAACACGCAATCGACTCGAAAACGCCTGCAAGCGTTTGATTTTAAGCCGCTGTTTATTGAGGAGCTTGGCTGGGATCGGTATGCCGGTGCAGTACTTCTGTTTGAAGTTGGTGAGCATGGCTTTGAATTGGAGCGCATTGCGGAAAAACGTGGCGTGGGAGTGTTCCTCTGCCGGGATATTCCGGACAATGCCACGCGGCGCAAGATCGAACATCAGCTTACCAGACAGGTGCGCGAACATCTGATTATCTACACCGACCCGGAACAAACAGTTCAGAAATGGCAATGGGTTCGCCGGGAAACCGGCAAGCCGCTGGCCTGCCGCGAGCACGAATTCCAAAAGGGTCAATCCGGCGAAGCGCTGGTGCAAAGACTTGAATCGCTCTATGTCCCGTTTGAGGAAGAAGAGGATACGACTACGACAGCAGTAACCTCACGCACCCGCCGCGCTTTTGATGTGGAGCGCGTCACCAAAGCCTTCTACAAACGATTTCAGGAAGAGCATAAAGCTTTCCTTGGTTTTATTGATGGCATAACCGCCCAGGGAGACAAGGACTGGTATGCCTCGGTGATGCTGAACCGGCTGATGTTCTGCTATTTCATCCAGAAGAAAGGATTTCTGGATGGCGATTTGGACTATCTGCGCAACCGAATGCAGTCTCTGAGAGGCCAGCATGGCGGCGATAAATTTTACTCTTTTTACCGCTACTTTTTGCTGCGTCTATTCCATGAAGGCTTGGGTGATGATGAGCATGCCGCAGAGCTTGAAATACTCATTGGCAAAGTGCCGTATCTGAATGGTGGTCTGTTTGCAGAGCACCTGATTGAGCAAAAGCATGATGGTATTGTGATTGAAGATGCCGCCTTTGAACGCATATTCGATTTCTTTGATCAATACCACTGGCATCTGGATGATCGGCCACTTAGTAGCGATAAAGAGATCAATCCGGATGTGCTGGGTTATATTTTCGAGAAATATATTAACCAGAAACAGATGGGCGCTTACTATACGAAGGAAGATATCACTGAATATATCTCACGCTCCACCATCATCCCCTTCCTGTTCGATGCTGCAAAAAAAGCCTGCCCTATCGCCTTCCGGCCAGAAAGCCACATGTGGCGTTTGCTGGCCGAAGATCCGGATCGCTATATCTTTGATGCTGTGAAATATGGTGCGAAACATGAACTGCCGGGGAACATTGCGGCAGGTCTGGATGATGTATCCAAACGTGGTGACTGGAACACATCCGCGCCGAGGGAATATGCGCTGCCCACCGAGATATGGCGCGAGGTTGTGGCTCGCCGCAAACGGTATGAGGAAGTGCGCGGTAAGCTGGTGCAGAGCGAAGTCTCCACTATCAATGATTTCATCACATTGAATCTCGATATCCGCCAGTTCGCCGAAGATGTGATTTCCCACTGCGAAGGCCCGGAACTGCTGCGCGCTTTCTGGAAGGCGCTCAACAAGATAACTGTGCTTGATCCCACCTGTGGTTCCGGCGCATTCCTCTTCGCGGCTCTGAATATCCTTGAACCACTGTATGAAACCTGTCTGGAGCGTATGGAAGGTTTTCTGGAAGATTTGGATCGGTCCACCGAAAAGCACAGGCCGGAGAAATTCAGCGATTTCCGAAAAGTGCTGGCCGAGATGGCCAAACATCCAAACCGCCGCTACTTCATCTACAAATCCATTATTCTGAATAATCTCTATGGTGTGGATCTCATGGAAGAGGCGACGGAGATCGCCAAACTACGCCTGTTTCTTAAACTGGCCTCTCTGACCGAACGGGATGAGTGCAAGCCGAACATGGGGCTGGAACCACTGCCGGATATTGATTTCAACATTCGTGTCGGCAACACACTGGTGGGGTTTGCTTCGTTGAATGATGTGAAGCGAGTTATGGAAGGCGATATGATCAAGCTACTTGCCCTCCCGGATATTCAAGAAAAAGCGGAGGATGTAGAGAGTGCCTACTGGCTGTTCCGCGAGATGCAGATCGAATACGGTATGGATGCAGATGATTTCCACGAAACAAAGCAGAACTTACAAGATCGTCTTCAGAAATTGAATGATGAACTCGATAGCTATCTGGCGGAGGAATACGGTATAAGCGATCAAAGCCTTCCGGATGAAGAAAAATACGAGGATCAGTTTTCCCGCTGGAAAGAAAATTGCCAGCCCTTTCACTGGTTCGTGGACTTCTACGGCATCATGAACGAAGGCGGCTTTGACGTGATTATCGGCAATCCGCCATATGTTGCGGCCAGTAAGGTGCGTCGGGATTATCAGGTCAAGCATTTCGCATCCATGGCGTGCCCGGATATTTACGCATGGGTGTTGGAAAGGTGTTGTGGTTTGCTCGAAAGGAATGGATGTTCCGGCATGATTGTACCGTTGAGCCTGAGCTTCAGCGGTGATTTCGACGGCATCAGAAGGCTGTTGTTCGATGGGTATGGTGGAAACTGGTTTTCCTCCTATGGTAGAATCCCTTCCGCACTGTTCAGTTTTGATGTTCGGGTACGCAATGTGATACACATTGGCAGCAAACAGGGAAAAGGTGCCAATCACACCACAAGGCTACACCGTTGGTTTGAAGGGGAACGGTCTGATCTTTTTTGTTTGCTTGAATATGCCGATTTTACTTCGGATGCTTGGCATGGCCGGATACCGAAAATAAATACAAGCAAACTGGCGAGCGCGCTGGAAGCGTGCATTCGCCGGACGGACAGGGCTTCTTTGGCATCGAGCCTAGTGTGCAAGCCAACGGATCATGTGTTGCACTTCAAGAAAACCGCCTATAACTGGCTCTGCTTCTGCCGCGAACAACCACCGTGTTATGACTCGGATGGAAATATTATTCCTCAATCTCAATTTGATTCGATTGGGTTCATGAACCAAGTGGAGAAGGATATATCCTTTCTATTGCTCAATGGAAAACTGCTGTATGGCTACTGGATCGTTGTAGGCGATGACTTTCATGTTGCCAAATGGATGTTCGCCGATTTTCCCATCGCATTGTCCCGGCTACCGCTGGATTACATTGCCCAATTGCTGCCACTTGCCGATGAACTGGATACTGTCATGCAGCAGGCCGTATCATTCAAAAACAATGCGGGCAAACGCGTGGGCAATTTCAACCTCGCCAAATGCAGGCATGTCACCGACAAGAGCGATAAAATCTTTGCCAAAGCACTGGGGCTGGAAGAAGTTTTGGACGACATTGAACGGCTTTATTTCCAGGTTGTGCGAACTAATTTTT
>CAZDWG010000033.1:0-10825 GCA_964509005.1 uncultured Zetaproteobacteria bacterium | reverse complement strand
TCGTATGCAGAACTTCATATACATATCGAGCAATCATTTTTTCCTCATCGGTTGCAATCACCAGAACGGGAAAATCTGATTCGGATTTACTGATGAATCCATGTGACGACTGGCCATGCTGGCTGTTTCTCCGCGTATCCAGTTGGATGCCGAAGTGTGACAGGTGCTGAATGGTTTTCATCCGGATGGCGGCGGCATGCTCGCCTATGCCACCGGTGAAGACGATGGCATCCACATGGTCCAGCGCGACGGTAAGGGCCGCCAATGCCTTGGCCAGACGATAACAGAATACATTGATTGCCAGCGTAGCGCGTTCATCGCCTGCGGCGCGCTTTTCCAGCAGCGTGCGCATATCATTGCTGCATCCGGAAAGGCCCAGCAGCCCGGATTCACGATTCAGTGTGTTCGTGATTTCTTCCAGGGAACAGCCGGTCTGCCGGGCTATAAAATCATGCACGCCAGGATCCAAATCGCCGCTACGGGTCCCCATAACCAGCCCTTCCATGGGTGTGAAGCCCATGGTGGTATCGACACTCCTGCCATTTGATATCGCCGTCGCACTACAGCCATTGCCAAGGTGCGCGGTCAATAACTGGCAATCGTTAAATGCGCGGCCAAGCACTTTTGCTGCTTCCTGCCCTGCATAATGATGGCTGGCGCCATGAAAGCCATAGCGGCGTACGCCATACTCATGGTACCAGTGCCAGGGTACGGCATACAGGTAGGCATGCGGCGGTATCGTATGGTGAAAAGCGGTATCAAAGACCGCAATATGAGGGACGGAGGGCAGGAATTCCATGGCCGCGCGGACACCCGACAGGTTGGCCGGATTATGCAGTGGCGCCAGATGTGAGACTGCGCCCACCTCCGCAAGCACAGCGGCATCAAACACGACGGGTTTTGTAAAATGCTCGCCGCCGTGTACCACACGATGTCCAACCGCAACGATTTTTCCCTTATCCACTTTCCGAAGCAGCGTATGTAACATGTTTTGTATCACTGCATCACATTCGGAACCCGCGAAAGCGGTGGTATATGCTTCACCCTCGATATTCCATGTCAGCATCGCTTGCGCTTGACCCAAGCGTTCGGCCAGACCCTCGGCCAATAACTGCTCCGACGGCATCGCCAACAAAGCCATTTTGACGGAGGAACTGCCTCTATTGATAATCAGAACGGGTCCGCTGCCTATCGGCATTATGGTTTCATCAACGAATGTTTGCTTTTCCTGCGCATGACACGCAATTTGGCAACCGCCAATTCCAGGTCGAGCCATGCCTTGCCCGCTTTCTCCTTATCGGATGACTGGAGCATCTTCCTCGCCTGCTCAACCGCAAGTTCGGCTTGCACCGCATCCATATCCTCATCCCGCTCGACAGTATCAGCCAATATAATGACGGCGTCCGGCTGAACCTCAAGAAAGCCACCTGATACAACGATATCCAGCACAGGGGGATCATCCCCACCCATGCAATTAATGCGTACCTCTCCCGGTCTGAGTATGGCCAGCAACGGCGCATGGCCGGGCATAATGGAGAGCTCGCCTTCGACAGCGGGCGCAATGACCATACAGGCCCGCCCCCGATAAATTTCCTGCTCTATTGTTGCAATCAGAACATTCATATCATTTGATGACTTCGTACGAAGTCATCAGGGCGCCCATGAATGGGCGCGGAAATCAACACCTTGCATTGCAGCTTAATTTGTAAGGGAATTTTATCGCGCTTTTCATTCTTCATTTTCTGCATCAACATCTTTGGTGCTGTTGCGTTGCCAGCGCCAATTCCTGATCTCCGGCATATCTTCGCCATATTCGCGGATGTAATAACGATGTTCTACCCGTTTATCCTGCATTTCCTGGCAGATATAGGCGGCCTGGTCCGCGCATTGCGGTACATGGTTCACAACATCGCAAACCAGTTGGAAACGATCCAGGTCGTTGAGCACCACCATATCGAAAGGGGTGGTGGTCGTTCCTTCTTCCTTGTAGCCGCGAACATGAATATCCTGATGATTATGGCGGCGGTAGGTAAGTCTGTGAATGAGCCACGGGTAGCCGTGATAAGCAAAAACAACGGGTGTGCCGACAGGGAATAAGGTGTCGTAATCCTTGTCGCAAAGCCCGTGTGGATGCTCTTCCCTGCTTTGCAGTTTCATTAAATCCACCACATTGATAACACGGATTTTCAAGGCAGGTACGCACTGGCGCAATATTGATACGGCAGCCAGCACCTCCAGCGTAGGTACATCTCCGGCGCAGGCCATGATGACATCGGGTTTGGCGCCGCGATCATTGCTCGCCCATTCCCAGATACCGATGCCCCGGCTGCAATGTTTGACTGCTTCATCCATGCTCAGAAACTGGGGCGCCGGTTGTTTCCCGGCAACGATGACGTTGATGTAATTGCGGCTGGCCAGACAATGATGCGCCACGGAGAGCAAGGTATTGGCATCCGGTGGCAGATAGACGCGCACAATGCCTCCCTTCTTGTTCATGATAAAATCAATGAAGCCCGGATCCTGATGGGAAAAACCATTGTGGTCCTGTCGCCAGACGTGCGATGTGAGCAGATAATTCAGTGATGCAATCGGTCGCCGCCAGGGGATGGATTCCGTTGTCGTTTTCAACCATTTGGCGTGCTGGTTGACCATGGAATCGATGATGTGGATAAAGCCTTCATAGCAGGAGAAAAAGCCGTGCCGACCGGTAAGCAGATACCCCTCCAGCCAGCCTTGGCAGGTATGTTCCGACAGCATCTCCATCACGCGCCCGTCAGCGGATAAATGATCGTCATCGGAAACCGCCGCGCTCATCCAGGCCCGGTTCGTTTCCTCGAACAGATCGCTTAAGCGATTGGAGGCTGTTTCATCCGGGCCAACAACACGAAAGTTCTTTTCCTTCCGGTTCAGTTTCATCACATCGCGCAGAAATGCGCCCAGTACGCGGGTTGCTTCCGCATCCGTGCCACCCGGCTGTTTAACGCGGATGGCGTAATCCTCAAATTCGGGCAATTTGAGATCCTTCAGCAGAAGGCCGCCATTGGCGTGCGGGTTATCGCTCATCCGTCGTCGGCCGGATGGCGCGAGCGCGGCAATGTCCGGATTCAGTTCGCCATGGGGAGAAAACAGTTCTTCAGGCTTGTAACTCTTCATCCACGATTCCAACAGTTTCACATGATCCGGGCGGTCTTTCATGGTCTTGAACGGCACCTGATGCGAACGATATGAACCTTCCATCTTTAAGCCATCCACCATCTTCGGTCCGGTCCAGCCTTTGGGAGAGCGAAGGATAATCATCGGCCAACGTGGTCTTTCCTTATCGGTGCCATCACGAGCCCGCTGTTGAATATCGGCAATCTCATCCAGGCACTGGTCCAGGGTGGAGGCCATGGTCCGATGCATTTTTTCCGGGTCGGAGCCTTCGACAAAATATGGTTTATAACCATAACCTGAAAACAAGGAGGCCAGCTCCTCTGCAGGGATACGTGCCAGCACGGTAGGGTTGGCAATTTTGTAGCCATTAAGGTGCAAAACGGGGAGGACAGCGCCATCATTCGCGGGATTAAGAAACTTGTTGGAATGCCATGCCGTCGCCAACGGCCCGGTTTCCGCCTCGCCATCACCCACCACGCAGACTGCAATCAAATCGGGATTATCCAGCACGGCGCCAAAGGCATGCGATACCGCATAGCCGAGTTCGCCACCTTCATGGATGGAGCCGGGGGTTTCCGGTGCGACATGGCTGGGTATGCCACCGGGGAAAGAGAACTGTTTGAATAATCGCTTCATGCCTGCCAAATCTTGTGAAACATGGGAATAATATTCGCTGTAGGTGCCGTCAAGCCAGGCATTGGCAACCATTCCCGGACCGCCATGGCCGGGTCCGGCAATATAAATCATATTCAAGGTTCTTGCCTTAATGACCCGATTGAGGTGGGCATAGATGAAGTTTAATCCGGGAGTTGTACCCCAGTGCCCCAGCAATCTCGGTTTGATGTGGTCAAGCGTAAGCGGTTGGGCGAGCAGGGGATTATCCATGAGGTAGATTTGCCCTACGGACAGGTAATTGGCCGCACGCCACCAGGCGTGAATACGTTGAAGCTCTTTCTCCGATGCGGGTTTATTCCTGATATGGTTCATTTGGTGATCCTCCTGCGTTGTTTTAATTCTGTTTAATACAGTGCTTCCAGTTCCCTCCTGAATCGTTCATACACCCTGCGGCGTTTGATTTTCATGGTTGGGGTAAGTAGCCCCTCCTCGATGCCCAATGGCTGCGAGTGGATGCAAATGCGCCGAACTTGCTCATGTCGGGCCAAGCCCTTCAAATGGCCACTGATACGGGTCTGCAATGCCTTGCGCAGAATATCGGACGCGGCCAGATGTGCCCAGTCCGTTTCCGGTAGCCCTTCATGATGCGCCCACCTCAGGCACGCTCCTTCCGCGGGTACAATGATCGCAACCAGATACGGCTTCTTATCACCATAAACAAGCACCTGTTCAATCATCTCCTCCGCCACCAGGCGACCTTCGATGCGTTGTGGCGCAATATTTTCACCGCCTGAATTGACAATCATATCCTTTTTTCGATCAGTAATGCGCAAATAGTCATCCGCATCCAGATCGCCGATGTCGCCAGTATGCAGCCAACCATTCACAATAGCTTCGCTGGTTTCTTTCCGTCGCTTCCAGTAGCCGAACATCACATTGGGACCGCGAACAAGAATTTCACCATCCCCGGCAATGTTTACCTCCACGTCCGTTACGGGCCTGCCTACCGAACCCAAACGCCGATCGTCTACGGGATCGACGCTGATGAGCGGTGCGGCTTCCGTCATGCCGTAGCCTTCCAGAACGGGCATTCCCACGGCCTTAAAGAATTCGGCCACTTCCGTGTTCAGCGGCGCACCGCCGGAAACCATTAACCGGATTTTTCCACCAAAACGGGCGCGTATTTTCCGGCCAATCAAGCGGTCCAGCCAGCGAAAGCAAATGCTTCGCCATGGTGATGCGTCTGTATCCTCCTTCTTTGTGCCCAAAACAAGAAATGTGCGAAACAGGCTCTGTTTGAGACGAGACTGTTGGGTCGCCTGACCCAGAATCCGGTCACGGACCACCTCCAGTACGCGGGGCACGGCAATGAGGATGGAGGGTTTGGCTTCGGCCATGTTTTTAGCCACGGTATCCGGGCGCTCGGCGAAGGCGACGGAAATGCCGAATGTGTACGGAAGGAAATGGCTGGCCATGCGCTCCAGTGCATGCGGTAATGGCAAAAAAGATAACATTTTGTCGTCAGGCTTAAATGAAAAGACGCCTGGAATGGCCTTGAGGTTGGCCAGAATATTGCCGTGCGAGAGCATGACGCCCTTGGGTTCCCCCGTGGTGCCGGAGGTATAGATCAGCGTTGCCAGGGTATCACGGCCTATACTTTTCAGGCGAGTTTCAAGCCCCGCGACGTCCACCTCCCCAGCCTCCAGTTCGGCGAATAAGCATAGTTTACCTCCATTCGCCATGACTTCCATGCGCATTTCTCCCATCATATGGATGGCCTTCAGTTTCGGGCAGGAGTTTGCAGCCTCAAGCAGATGCCGGACCACCTTGCCACATGAGGTGATGGCCAGCCTGGCACCGGAATCTCGCAGTACATAGGCTATATCCTGCGGCCTGTAGGAGCAGTACAGCGGCACCGTTACTGCTCCAATGGACAGGATAGCATAATCGGCCACCGCCCATTCCGGAATATTTTCCATCAACAGGGCCACCCGGTCACCCGCTTTTATACCGACGCGCATCAAGCCCGTGGCAACATGGCGGATGCGGGACTGCAAATGTCCGTATGTGACAGGGACATAACCCTGATCCGTCCGATACCACTGGGCGGGACGGCTGGAATACCGCTTCGCCGTATCAAAAAAAGCTGCGGGCAGACTTGTTGCGGCTTCCAGTGCGGCCTGGCGGTTGGCCATCAAGGTTGTGAGTCCATTTTCGGGAAGCAAACGGCGCTGTGCCGCCGTGCGGCAGGGTTGTATGTTTGGTATTTATTTACATGGTGGTTCCATGGGCCAAAATTCCAGCGCGGACAAAAAGGCCGCAGGCCGTTTGGACGCCCGTAAGGGTGGGGCGTAAGCCCTGAGGGCCAACGGCCCGAATCAAATGGGCCAAAGTGGGGAAGCCGATCACCGCTCACGAGTTTTAGCAGGTTAGGAGGCGGGCGTTTCCGTAGCCGTTTCCTTTTCGCTGGTTTCACTGCCCACAGGCTCCTCCTTCTTTACGGAACGAGGTGTGGGCGTTTTTTCCGTGCGACGGCTGACTGCTCTTCGCGTCGGTGTCTTGCGGGATGTTGTAGCCCTCTTTTTTTCCGTGGCCGTTTCCTTTGCTTTCGGTTCATCCAGTTCCATGTGTACCAGCAACGTCATATGCGTTATCACGATGCCCGGAATACTGGCAATTGCAGCCAGCAAACCGCCAAAGACAATCAGGGCAACAAGATGCGCGATGCCTCCCCAAAATCCGGTCGCGGCCTGAACGGCAGCCATCTGCGGCCCTGCCACACTATGACCCAGGCCCCATGTGATCTGGAGTCCCAGCCAGATGGGGGAAAGCACCAGTGCGGCGACAAACAGCGTTGCCAGTACGCCGCCAAGATTGTAGATCAATAGTTCCGGCAATCGTTGACGCAGCAGCCGCCATAGAATATCACGCAACGCGTTGGTATCCGCCTGCGAAATCGCCACACGGGCGGCGATGTTGAACAGCGCCAGCAGCAAGCCCATAGCGACCACGGTATTAAGCAACAGTAACGGTACACCCGCCAATGCCAGCCAGACCAAACCAAGCCCCGGAATTTTGGCTAACATCAGAATAAACAATTCCGCCAGTAACAATGCCAGCAGACCACCCGCCGCCCAGGCTGGCAGCAACAGCAAGGACCGGACACGCGACCATGCAAAGCACATGGCCTGCTTGGTGTTCGGGACGGCTTGCCCCTGTATGCCCATATACACTTGCCGGGCCAGTGCCGTCAGCCCGAACAGCATCCACAGCAGGCAGCCAACGCCGCCAATGAAACGGAGGAATATTTCGCTAGCGCCGGAGGTGCCGCCCATGCTAAAGACACCGTAGATAACCACCGCGATAATAATAGTTCCCGCCATGGTGATAATGAATGAAGGTTTCAGGGCGCTATGTGCGCCGGCCATGATTTGATCCTGATTAAAATAACGCAATGGACAATCCTCCCTCCACCTGTTTTTCTCCCTGCGGACTCTTACCCAGTAGCATCCGATGCCCGCACCAGACAGTGTAGAGTGTCGTGTACATACTAACAACAGCGAATGGCCGTCTGACGAGGGGTTCGTTGCGAACAAAGGTCCGGCGCAATCATCATAGCGATTCATGAATAGTTCAGGCCAGTATCCGACATTGACATACGGCGCATGCCGCAACCCTTTGATTCGTATGGCATTCCGGGAAACCATTCATCGCCAATGAGGTGACTACATGATCTCCCGAAACACCATACAAACCCAATGCTTACACCCCGCATCCATATTCAATGTCGGTTCCTGGGTAGAATTTATGAATAGTGCAGGTTAATGTTTCGTACATGCATATTCACGGTACCGGACAAATTTTGGCAATAGCAACATACATCCATTGACGCCTGAGCATATCCTCCTGATTACCGTGGCTTACCTGCTTGGCGCCATCCCTTCCGGACTGCTGTTCACACGCTGGTTGGCCAACAAAGACCCGCGTGAGTATGGCAGCGGCAATATCGGCGCGACCAACGTGTTGCGCACGGGTGGAAAAGCTATTGGCTTGCTGACATTAGTCGCGGATATCGGCAAGGGGGCTTTGCCCGTTGCATGGGCTGTTGTGCATGCCGCCGGTGAAACAATGATTGCGCTGACTGCCATTGCCGCTTTTCTGGGGCACATATTCCCCATATATATCGGTTTCAGGGGAGGCAAGGGCGTTGCCACCATGTTTGGCGTATTACTGCCCTGGCAACCATGGATCGCCGTCATTGCTTTTTGTGTATGGCTACTGGTCTTGGGGGCATGGCGTTATGTCGCGCTGGCATCAATCCTGGCTGGATTTACCCTGCCTGTATCGGCATGGTTACTGCATACTTCGGCCGCCTGCATAAGCGCTTCCGTCCTGTTTTGTCTGCTCATGCTGATACGTCATCATGGCAATATTCGCCGCATGATAGCGGGGAAAGAAGGCCGGATTGGACAAGACCAGGGGCGGGGAAGTTAATCTTGTTTCAGGCGCAACGTTATGATAAAATTAACGAGCCTCTTGCAAAACTCGTGATCGGTGATCGGCTTCCCCACTTCGGCCCATTTGATTCGGGCCGTTGGCCCTCAGGGCTTGCGCCCCGCCCTTACGGGCGTCCAAACGGCCTGCGGCCTTTTTGTCCGAGCTGGAATTTCGCTCCATGGAACCACCATGCAGCTCATTCCATCCCGAAAATGGACTCAAAGTGGGATTGCCGATCATCCACCCAGAGTTTTGCAAGAGGCTCAATAATCAGCCATTTATGACAGGGAGATTGGCATGAAACTTCGATATAAATCGACCACCTTCCTGGCGTGGCTGCTGTATGCGCTTCCCGCACTCATACTTTCGCAAGTATTGCCGTTACCTGCATCCGCAGATGAGATAACGCTGCCAAGCTATGCGACTACTTCCGATATCAGACCCGATCTTCCTCAGCCTTATATCGTCAAGAAGGGCGACACACTCTGGGATATTGCCAATTATTTCTTCAAGAAGCCGAAGAAATGGCTAAAGATATGGGAGCGCAACCGCAACATCAGCAATCCCGACCTGATTTATCCGGGTAATAAAATCTGGCTTAATGCCCAGAAGAAAAAAGCGAAAAAGGCAGGTGGATTGACCATTGTACGCCTCCAGCCGCAGGTACACATCAAACCGGTGCAACGCCTGGAGGCACCTGTTGATCCCAGCATGCTGGTCACTGCCTTGAAACGGCATGATTTTATTTCGCCCGAAGCGGTGCAGGGCATTGGATACATTCTCGGTTCTTCGGACGAACGCATCAATTACGGCGCCAACGACGAGGTTTACCTCAAATTCAAGTCTCCTGTACACGAAGGCGACGTGTTTGATGTTTTCCGCACGGGTCATCCCATTCGCGATCCGAAAACGGGTGCAGTGACGGGTGTGTTGGTGAATCACCTGGGCCAGATAGAAGTCACCTCGCAATCGCATGGAATAGCCAGAGGGCGTGTGATTGAATCGTTTGAAGAGATTTCCCGTGGCGACCGCCTCAAGCCCGCGCGTCATATCAATACGCACATTGTCCCCAGCTATCCTGTACATGCGGTGAACGGCCATGTGTTGTATATCCGCAACGATGCCGCAGAGGCTGGTCAGCATCAGATTATTGGCATCAGTCTGGGTTTAAAAGATGGCATGAAAGCAGGCACCATACTTTCAGTGTATAGGGGAGGCCGCATCGTTCATGATACAGTCAGTGGTAAAATGGTGGCACTGCCACAGGAAAGAATTGGTACGCTGATGGTGCTGGTGCCGCAACGAGATGCTTCCATTGCGCTGGTGACTGAATCCACCAACCCGATCAATCTGGGGGATTCGGTGCATCATCAGGCCAGGGGCCGTTCTCAATCATTCTGATGGCCCTGTTGCATCTGGGAAAGCACCACTGGCAAACCTTGAATGGTATCCGGTAGCGCGGCATCCGGTTGGCTGCGGCTCAGTCTGGTACGTGGCATCGGCCCCTGTATTGGTCGCCAACTGGTCAGCGCCAGCGGCTCCATTGCGGCCGTATGGAACAACAGTCCGGCGGACTGGCGGCACATCGACAGTATCGGCAATAAACTCGTTCAGGCACTTAAACAATCGGACCCGGATCAGGTATCCCATATCATCAGGCAATGCGAGGCAAACGCCATAAGCGTTATTTGCCCGGATGACGAAACCTCGCCTGCGTTTGGCGCCATGGACGATGCACCGCTGGTGCTATTTGTCAAAGGTGATCCGGCGACCCTGAAATATCCGAAATTATTGGCGGTTGTGGGGGCGCGCAAGGCTAGCCGGGAAGGGCGCATGCTGACCCGACGGTGGTGTTGTTCCCTGGCCGGACGCGGTATTGGCATTGTCAGCGGAATGGCTTACGGCGTTGATACCGCGGCGCACGGCGGGGCTTTGGAAGGTGGTGCGCCCACCATCGCCGTGCTGGGTTGCGGGTTGGCCGCACCCTTTAGCCCCGAACAACAACGCCAGATTGAGGCCGTGGCCAACCATGGATGCGTCGTTAGCGAGTTTTTGCCGGAAACAGAGGCGCGGCCCGAACATTTTCCCCGGCGCAACCGGATTATCGCGGGTCTGGCTACGGGCACGCTGGTGATGGAAGCGGATATTCGATCCGGTTCGCTCATTACCGCCCGTCAGGCCATAGACTATGGGCGAGAGGTGATGGCTGTCCCCGGTTCCGTTTTGTCGGGTCATCACGCGGGCTGCCATCAACTGATTCGCGACGGGGCGGCTTTGGTGGAATCCCCGGAAGATATTCTACGCATCCTCGGGTGGCATGCGGGTTCAATGCACGCGAAGGTTCCACATTATAAGCCTGCCAATGCATCGGAGGCAAAGGTTATCAAGGCGCTCGGAGGTGAAATCATGCATATTGATGCGCTGGCCCAACACTGCGGCTTGACCGTCCCCGAACTTTCCACCATCTTGCTCGCCCTTGAGTTGCTCGGTGTTGTGGAAAGCCTGCCCGGCAGCCGCTACGCCATGGGAGATGGGTAACCCGTTTTCCCGAATTAAGGAG
>CAZDWG010000032.1:1844-10841 GCA_964509005.1 uncultured Zetaproteobacteria bacterium | reverse complement strand
TGAAAAAAGATATTAGAATCATCGGGTTATATGTATATTATGGAAATAAGTTCGGCCTAGACCGGATCATTGCCAAATACTACCGCATCACATATATCAATGGGATATTACAATACTGAAGCCAGACCCCGGCTTCATTGATCCCCTACATACTGACATTGATATGCCGTCCCAACGCTGATGCGGCCTGCTCAATCTGCCTGAAGTGCGAGGCGTGATGCAAATCCAGCACCCGGTCCACCTGCGGCATATGCCAGCCCAGCCGTCTGGCCAGTTCCGCCTTTTTGATATGTTGCTGGCGCATCTGATCGTAAAGCCCGAGCTTGGCCTGCGCTAGCGCCGATGGCGCCACCAGTGGTCGCCCGTCGGCAGGGGATGGCACCGGAATAGCCCGCCGATCATCCACATACATCTCCAGCGCAGTCTCCAGCGCATCTTGCCCCTGTAGCAGCGCCTCGGCCTCATCCCCGCCAAAGGTGATCGCCTCGGGGATGTCCGGAAAGTTGAGCAACATCGTATCGCCATCATGGGTGATTTCTACGGGATATGCATACATAACTACTCCTTGATACCAAGCTGTCTTTTGATGGCCGATTCAAGCCCTTTGCCGATGTCATGCTTGCCATGCATCGGCAGCACCGATTGTCGTCCGTTCAGATAAACTTTCAGGTGGCTTCCCTTGCCCGGCTTAAATGTTGCGCCTTGTCCAGCCAGCCATTTCTTGAATTGCTTGCTATCCACGCCTGAAACAATACAACAGATGTGTTATGAAGTAAACAGATGTGTTGTGTATGTGCTGTTTGTGTTTGATTTTGCAGAGATTGCCGGTGAACCGCTGATGATGAACCGTAATCATAACGGCATTAGCGTGTAAGTTATTCCATTTTTAATCAATCGAGTATCTGACCCCCATCGACCGCGGAAGGATCTACTTTGCCACGGATGATGCGATGTTTGGAGATGCCGGATTTACGATGACTTCTCTGGTTTTGGGTATGACAACCAAATCCATGTCTTCCATTGGAATAGCGCCAAGAAGCGGCTGATCCCCCATCACGAGAGCGCCGGAAAAGCCCGTTCTGTTTTTATAACGGAGTTCGATCGGACCAACATAAGGAACCAGCGTTCGGCTACCGTCTGCCAGTGTCACTTCCTTCTTGTCAATCTCTTCAAGTTTCAGTTGAATCTGTATATGTGTCGGGATACACAGATGTACGGCTCCGGTATCCGCCAGCGCGGATATCTCTACGGATCCCAGCCCCGGAAGCCTTGGGTTCCGCAACTGGATGTTTGCACTGGTTAAACCCATCATTTTTCCTCATCGCACATTTTTTAATCCCTGAACATCAACGTGCACTCAGCCTGCATTGTTCACTATAAATGGGATTTTTTTTATGTCAAATCGCGTAATACCGCAATACATAACAGCACAATAGCGGACCCCATAAATATTTGCATAAACACTGGAATATTCGGAGGTATGTTACAATGGCAGACCTGACCCCATAAACCTGTTTTCCGACACCCATCATAAGGGATTCATACGCATGGCCGGACGTGATCATCAGATCAAAAAGGTCTATAGCGATAAAGATACTATCGTTTATCGGGTGCTTTCACACGCAGCGCACCAACCCCCATACAAAACATCAGAAGATTTCTTACCTGCGCTATCTGCTGTTGACTAAATAAATAGGGTATTCGGATTTCAGCATTGGAACGCGCTGATTTAACCGGCTTGAATAGTTCAGGCCAGGTCTGCCCTTTACCCTATTTAACGAGATCAGACCTGAAGCATCTCTTCTGCCGTCTTCGCACTCAAAATGCGTTCCGACCAGACAGCCAACTGCTTTATATCCGCTGATTGTATCTTATCAACAACCCCGACATCCAATTCGCCAAATTTAAGACGCATCAAACGAAGCAATATGCCTGCCTCACCTTCCTGCCTACCTTCCTGTCTACCTTTGGCTTCCCACTCGTGGGTCCATTCCTTCACTCGCTCTGCTAACATGGCATCTACCTCCATTAAATCATTGATCTCGGGCAACGGCTGCCCCGGCAGGCGTACAGGTAATAACACGCGCCTGATCCATACCGCAAAAGCACGCCGCAACGACGTTTGCTGCGGGGCTTTCAACCATTCAATCAATTGCTGCACCAATTCGCGTACATCCGCAGGCTCAGTGCTCTGCTCCAGCCGGAAAATCGCTGCCACCAAATTATCCGCTGCCACGCCCTGCATCGGATGGCAGCTTTCATCCAGCAGCAGATAGGTGAGTGCAGGGCGATACTTGGACAAGCCTCCCGGTACCTCCTGAATCAATTCCTGCACCGAGGTGGCACCGCTCCATGGTGGTTTGCCGTTATACAACACCAGCGGAAACACGGGCGGCAGCTTGCCATTCTGCAATAATTTCCCTGCACGAATCAAATCCTGATACAACAGACCAATATAGACCATCAAACGCACCGCCATAAAACGGTCAACCGTGGATTGAAACTCCATCAGAATATAAACATAAACCCATTCATCACGGCAGCGTACCCGCCATACTGCGTCATCTTCCCGCTCACGCAGATCATCACTCACATAGCTGCTCTGCGTTTTTTCCAAGGTAGATAAATCAAGATCATCAATCCACGCCTCCTGCACAAAACCCCGCAACAAATCACGAACCAACTCCGCATGACTGAAAAGCTGTTTGTAACTATGATCATGATCCACCATGGAAGAAGTATAGGCAAGATGGAGCAAAAATCACAAGATTTACTGCCGCGTGTTACGTACCGCCTTATATGAGGGGGATTGTACCACGATCAGGTAGGCGCCTTTGGTTATCGAAAAGGGTTGATCAGCCTAGCTCATGACCAAGCATGCTTTCGCTCCAAATATGTCAAGGAGCTTGTTACGCTTCGCTCCACACTCCTCCTTGACATATTTTCCGCTACAGGATTTGGTGGTCATGATCAATTCTGATTACTCTGGCTGATCGTGGTACAATCCCCCTCGAATAGTGAAAGACGTAACACCGCGCCCTGAGGCATTCTTTTGGGTCATCCGGCAAACCTATCCTTTCGAGTTTTATGCATGGATAGGATTTGATAGCCTGATGGTATCTCAAAGGCGTGAGCAAAAAGGCTGGTTGACATGATTCCACCCGATAGCTTTGGCGAAAGCCAGCAGCTCGCAGGCGCACTTGCCGGATGAACTGAAAAAGACAAGATCGGACCACACCATGGTGCAATAGCAGACTCGGTAGACCCCCAAGGCCCGAGAAAGGCTTCAATCCTGGACTGACCCTCGAAGCCCTGCCCCCTTTGCATTCTCTGCGCTCTCTGCGAGAATCTACCTTTGATTTACTCTCGCCAAGACGCAAAGAGCGCTAAGAAAATATATTCCGCTACCAACACATACAACTCCAAGTTTTAAATCAATCGAGTCTGACCCCATTGATCATTTACTGCTGGTTATCCATGAAGAAGGATGCCTGAAATCTACCACCCTCCGATGAGCGTGGAGCTCTTCTCCACTTCGAAAAACAACGTTTGTTCAATTTTACAGAAGAAAAGTTGCGCTGCCCCTTTGATTTACTCTCGCCAAAACGCAAAGAGCGCCAAGAAAATATATCCCACTACCAATACATACAACTCCAAGTTTTAAATCAATCGAGTCTTTGTATCTCATCAAACAACTCAATAACTCATACCTGACCCGGTTCTGTTTTATTTATGATGACCATTCCATTTGCAGCTTACGGTGGTGAATAGAACAATCTCGCAAATACAAGTTAATTAGCGTTTGATACGGAATACCGTTTTCTTTTGATAGTGACTTAAAATATTCAACAGAATCACAATCAAGGCGCATAGTAACGGGTTGCTTTAGATATTTGACATAAGGGTTCTTTTTGCCTTTCATGTTAGAAAAATCATAATGGTCTCTCATTTTCTATTCTCCCAATATGCTTGCTCTTCAGCTTTATCTGCTTTTCTGGCTGATATTATTCGAACTACCGTTTCTTCTTCTCTAAAGCAGTGACAAACAACAAGTGTTTTTAATTTGAAGCTTGTACCAAGCAGAAGAAACCTGTCTTCATACTCAGAATGATCGGGGTCAAAGAATTGGATGGCATATTCATCATAGAAGGCGGTTTGTGCTTCATCAAAAGATACACCATGTTTTTTGGTGTTCGCTATATTCTTCTTAGCATCCCACTCGAACTCTAATCTCTTCATAAGTACACTGTATGCATTAACCTAAAAACAGTCAAACCCTGCGCTCTCTGCGAGAAACTGCCTTTGATTTACTCTCGCCAAGACGCAAAGAGCGCTAAGAAAATATATTCCGCTACCAACACTTGATGTCCTCGTAAAAAGTCAGAAAGGTCACTGTTTGTCATTGCGAGCGCAGCGCGGCAATCCTTTAACACGTTGATATAAAACGAGATTGCCACGTCGCTACGTTCCTCGCAATGACGCCATTGGACTTTTTACGAGGGCATCAACACATACAACTCCAAGTTTTAAATCAATCGAGTCTGACCCCATTGATCGCTCATTGATTCGCTTCCTTTATGGATCAGAGAACACTACAATACACATTGAGAGGTGTATTAATGCGCACAAACATTGTACTGGACGATAAACTGGTTGCAGAAGCCTTCAAATATAGTGATGCAACAACCAAACGCGACTTGGTGAATCAGGCGTTGAAAGATTTTGTTGTTCGTCACAAACGCAAGAACATGCTTGAACTTGTCGGCAAGGTAAATATCGCCGAAGGGTATGATTACAAATCATTGCGCAATAATGAGGGATAAACTTGTATCTGGTTGACACTTCAGTATGGATTGGCCTGTTTCGGAAAAATGAAACAGCGGCAACCTCTCGTCTGCGGAATATTCTCGAACAGAATATATCCTTTGGCATTAGCAGCGTTATTTATCAGGAGTTACTTCAGGGTGCCGAAAATGAGTCTGACTATCAGAAGCTGCGAGCTTATTTGGGTAGCCAGCAGTTTTATCACCCCAAGAATAACATCAACAGCTATACCAACGCTGCCCGTGTCTATTTTGACTGTCGACGCAAAGGTGTGACTATTCGATCCACCATCGATTGTCTTATCGCCACAGTTGCAATCGAGCACAAGCTTGTCTTATTGCATGACGATGCGGATTTCCACCATATGGCAAAGGTTATTCATGATTTAAAAGCATGCTCTGAATGAACGGACAAAAAAGAAACCTGCTCATATTACTGTTTTGCTCCACATCATAACGCAAGTTCGCAAGCCCCATTGATCTAATGAATGAGTTTAACGATAAGGGCAAACAGACCTGTTGCAGCAAGCAATGTGCCTGTATTCCATTTGATAATATCCGCCCGCAAATTTGCCAAATCTGTTTTGGTTGCCAGGATTTCTGTATCAAGCACCGCTTTTGAAGCTCGTTTAGCCTGTTCGTCATCAACGCCTTCCGACCTTAACGCTTCATATAATTCTACGACCATCGTTGTCATCACAAGCACCTCTTAATCTTCAGACATTGCAAGATTATTATGACTATAGGCAAGGATCATTCGATGTCAAACAACCAAGCTGCACGATTGCATAATCAATCGAGTCTTGTATCTCGTAAACGCATCCAAATGAGGCATCATTTGTTTGCGGCGAGGAAAGCCCTTTGATTCTTGGAAAGGCTTCAATCCTAGACCTGACCCCCATGACTATTCGAGTCTGACCCCATTGATCCCACCCGAAGGATGAATATCGTTTAACTTATAACGTCAGGTAGCGGTATTAGAGTCTGACCCCATTGATCTCCCACATCATAACGCAAGTTCGCAAGCCCCATTGATCGTTGTTAAGCCCTGCCTCTTTGCGTTCTCTGCGCTCTCTGCGAGAATCTACCTTTGATTTACTCTCGCCAAGACGCAAAGAGCGCTAAGAAAATATATTCCGCTACCAACACATACAACTCCAAGTTTTAAATCAATCGAGTCTGACCCCATTGATCCATGACCCCATTATTAAATCATTGATTTCCGGCAGCGTTTGCCCCGGTAAGCGAACAGGCACTTGACCTTCACAACAATACTGAAGCCAGACTCCGGCTCATCCCCTGCACAATAACCGGACACCGCATGTTTTGAGAGAGTATTGCAGTATCTATAAATCAATCGAGTCTGACCCCATTGATCGATTTGCGAAAACAAAAAAAAGGGAGAGCCGAAGCTCTCCCTTTGCAATCCCGAAGGAACGCGGTTTACATCAAGGTCAACCAATCCAGTGTGGTGGTCTTGGTGTTACCGTTGTTGACGCCGTTACCGTTACCGGTGGCCAGGAAACTACCGGCAGCAACACCACTGAGCTTGTCATTGGTGAAGTTCAGGCTGATGATCGAGTTCTGATAAAGCTGATAAGCAGCTGAAATCGAGAACACCTGATGCTTCGGCTGACTACGGCCCACCCCAGAATCCGTGGTCTTGCGATAGCCGTAACCGGCACCCACCGTAACGCCCGGAAGTACCCCAAGCGTAGCACGAATGGAATACGCATCAAACTTCTGCGATGCACCGATTGCGGCGAAAGTACCGAATGCACCGGTTGCATTCGCGTCGAGTACACTTGTACCCACATCCTGAGCACCCAGGACATTGCCGTTGGCCTTGCCCTTGGCATGCGCATAGTCTGCATATACACCCAGGCTCATGTCGCCCACATCGCCCTGAATCTGACCATCTACGAACATCAAGTTCATCTCCGGAGCAACCGTTCCAGCCGTAGCACGGGTAAGCTTGCCGCTCACAATGCCGAAACCAACCAGTGTATCAAAGCCGCCGACATCCAACGTGACCACGCCGCGTACCAATTTGGCCATCTTCAGGCCGACATTAGTAGCGCCCTGCGTTACGGTGGCGCCGCCATCAGCCGTAATAACGGTATGACCAGCGTTGATACCATTCCAGCCTGGCGCACCGCCTGGAGCGATCAGAGCAAACTGGATGTAGCCGAGGTCGTTACCAATCCATGCGCCAACCTGAGTCATTTCATTGGTAAATCCCGAGTGGTTGATAGCACCAACCTGACCACCAAGATCGCCCACATTGCCGGAATGCTGACCGAACACGCTGGACACTTCCATGACAGACGAACCGCCGAACGCAGTATCAGCATAGCCCAGGCCAATCTTGAAGCCGCCGACATCCCAGCTATTCATCAACTGGAAATTGTTGAAAGCAGTGCCGGTATCGCCATTACCGCCGCCGAACTCAACAAAAGCGCCGGTATTGGAACCGACACGACCAGCAACCATAAAGGCGGCATCTGTCGGAATATTGTACACGGTTTGGGAAAGATTACCCATACCCGAACTATGCTGCACATTCATACGCACCTGCATGGTGGCATTCAGTACGGCCGGAATGGACAGGTTGTCGTCCTCAACCAAGGCTTCGTCACCAACGTCGGTGAAGGAACCCATCTTGAAAGCACGACCGAAAGGCTTCAGGGCCGGAACTTCCTGGAAGTGGCAGCTTAAGCAAGCCGCTCCCGTCTGGCGTGCAAACGCCGGAATAGCCGATGCCGTGGTCGGGGCCAGCATAACACCGGTAACCGCGACGAGGGCAAAAGCAGCAGCAGAAAAAATCATTTTCTTCATGTTGTTATATCCTCTTATTTTATTTGACTCTACGAGCCTTGTTGTGCGACTCCGTAGAGCCTTGTTAAAAGTGCCTCCCCTCTCTTCTCGTTTTTCCCTTCGACCTGCTTGACGCCACTGATCTTGTTATATAAAAACCATGGCGACCAGACAGAGAATCCACGAGTCCTGTCGGGAGGACGACCGAAATATGTGTGACGCCCGTCACCGGGTCAATCATCTTGCGTGGAATGTGTGGCATTTCGACACAGGTTAATCTGGACTATGCAGAATAATCCAGATTAAGACTGCCGGACCCATCCCGGCGACCTGGACGTGTATACAATGTTGACACATTGAACGTATTGATTATGATCCTTGATGTGTAAGTCATCAAGGGTAAGGTAAATATCATGAGAACGAAGATTCAAAAATGGGGAAATAGCCTTGCGGTAAGATTGCCAAAGGTCATTGCAGCAAAGGCGGGCCTTGTTATCGCGGATGAAGTTGATATTGATGTTGAAGATACGGGCAGGGTAGTGCTCCTCCCTCTCATGCGGAAGCAATACAGGCTTGAAGAATTGTTAGCCGACATTACCCCGTCCAATCTTCATGGAGGAATAGATTTTGGTGAACCTCGGGGGAGGGAGGTTCTTTGACGGTTAGTCGATATGTCCCGGACAGGGGGGATATTGTCTGGCTGCACTTTAACCCGCAAACTGGCCATGAACAGGCCGGGCACAGGCCCGCGTTGGTACTGTCATTAGCAATATATAACGAAAAAACAGGATTGATGCTGTGCTGTCCCATGACCAGCAAGGTAAAAGGCTATCCATTTGAGGTGAGATTTCCTGCCACACAGGCAGAGTCTGGCGTTGTACTGGCGGACCAGGTAACAAGCCTGGATTGGCAATCAAGAAAAGCGAAATACAAAGGGAAAGCGCCAAAAGAAGTGGTGATGGAAACACTTGCCAAGGTACGCGCGCTGTTGGATTTTGGGATTATGAATAATCCAGGTTAGGAGATCACCCCTGAAACCCTCTTTTTATGCGGCCAGACGTTGCTTGATTTCCCTGATCTCCCGATCCATTTCGTTGACCTTGTTGACGATCAGGAAGTGTTCTTCCCGGCGGACGACCATTTCGAAAAGTTGATCCAGGCGTTTATTGGTAAAATCAAGGTGCGTGTTCGTAGCGATGATGTTTTGGTTCATCTCCTCGCGTACGGCATCAATATGGCTGTTAGTTCTGTCCATGCGGCCACCCAGTTCCTCGCGTACGGCATCAATATGATTGTCAGTTTTATCCATGCGGGCGTTCAATTCTTCGCGCAGGGTATTGATATTGCCGCACAATTC
>CAZDWG010000032.1:0-1744 GCA_964509005.1 uncultured Zetaproteobacteria bacterium | reverse complement strand
TATCCATGCGGGCGTTCAATTCTTCGCGCAGGGTATTGATATTGCCGCACAATTCCTCGCGCACAGCCTCAATATGATTGTCGGTTCTATCCATGCGCGCATTCAACTCCTCGCGCACGGCATTGATATGACCATTCAGTTCCTCGCGCAAGGTATCAAGGCGCCGACTTTGGTCCACAAGGTGCAGATTTACATCATCCAGGCGCTTGTTGACATTGACCAGTTCCGAGCGAAGCCCCGACTGACCGGATTTAAGGTCATCCAGTTCTGGCAGGAGATATTCCTGCATGGCGGCAATCATCGCTTTCTTCATGTCCATAGCTGGATCATGGCCCATCAGCGATTGCGTTGTCAACTCTATACGAAGGCGGTGTACACAAGACAGACCACAAGAAGCTATACTGGGCCATCATGCTGATCAAATTGATCGCCCACCGCGGCTATGCCGCCCGTTTTCCGGAAAACACCCTTATCGCCATCAAGGCGGCCATTGAGGCCGGTGCGCGATTCGTGGAGGTGGACGTGCAACTGGCGGCGGATGGCACGCCGATGCTGTTTCATGACCGGACGCTGGACCGCATGTGCGGGGTGAGCGGCGCCATGGCCGATTATTCCCCGCAACAGCTTGCACGCTGCGAGGCCTCGGAGCCGGGCCGCTTTGGCGATACTTTTACCGGAACACCCATCGCTACGCTGAGCGAGCTGGCGACATTGATACGACGGTTCCCGAACATCCAATTTTTCATCGAGATGAAACGCATCAGCATTCAATGCCACGGTCCTGGCCCTATGCTGGAACAAACAGCGCAGGTACTGGAAGGCTTGCAACGGCAATGCACGCTGATTTCATTTGATGCCGAAATACTCGCCACGGCGCGGCGGCTAGGATGGCATACGGGGTTGGTTGTTGATCATTGGCAGGGACGGGAGTCATTTTCCGCAGATCTTCTGTTCTGTGATGCGGAGGGTTTACCGCCATGCGGTAGCCTGTATCTTCCAGGCAACCCATTGGCCGTTTACGAAGTGGCCGACCCGGAACAGGCGCGGCAGCTATCGGCGCGCGGCGCGGATTTCGTAGAAACCTTTGCTATCGGAGAAATGCTGGCGGCCCTGTCAAATTCCTGAACTAAGTGTCTGTAACGAAATAATATACGTAACTACTCAGCACACCTATGGATTGGTTGTCATTGCGAGGAGGAACGACGAAGCAATCTCGTATTTCCACGAAATTCAAGATTGCCGCAGTCGCTTTCGCTCCTTCGCAATGACAAAACGATGGGTGCTGAGTGGTTACTAATATACTCATTTCTCCATCCAGCTCACGCACCAAATCCTTCTGACCGTTCCCGAGCCAATGAGTTGGCGGAGTATCGTGCAATCAGCAATGACCACCTTTCTCCCTGTCATGTTCTGCAACATACTCACTCAATGCCAGCAGGAAGGCACAGCCCCTCGCTGTTGCTTCGGACTGGACGGGCCGGACCACCGGAATACCCGCCAAATTAGCCAGCCGCTGGCAAAGCCCCGAAAGATTGGCCAAACCACCACTGATGTATATGGTTGTCGGTGCTGATATTGATGCCACCATTCCTTCCATGTTGATTTGTAACAGAAACACGATGCCTCGCATGCATATTCCACAGCAAGGTACGCGATGCATTGCCGGGATCCACGAACAAAGGGCGCTCATCCAGCAGACAATACTGGATCGCTGGGTGGTTAATCCGGCTACCGTAATCTTGCG
>CAZDWG010000031.1:0-11028 GCA_964509005.1 uncultured Zetaproteobacteria bacterium | reverse complement strand
GCAGGCATAAAACCGGAAATACGTGGCCCATATACAGCTATCACCGGTTCATACCATAATGGAATGTAAACCTGGTCCGCGGCCATTTGGCGCTCTATCTGTCCATACAGTTGGCGGCGCTTGTGCCGGTTTTCCGTCCGTCCGGCCGCATCCAGCCACCGATCCACGTCGCGATTGCTGTAACGACCACGATTGGCGCCTCTGGGCGGCCACATATCCGAGGATAATATCCAGCGATAAATGTCTGGATCAACGACCCCTACCCACGAAAGCGAATAAACCTGAAAATCCCCCCGCTTGATGCGGGCATAAAATCCGCCCCACTCCAGCGATTCAATATGCACATTCACGCCAATATTATGCCACATCGAAGCAATGGCGGTGGCCAGGCGCAGGCGGGTCGGATCGGTGCTGGTGCGATAGTTCAATGTGAAACGGATGCCATCAGCCTTACGTGGATAACCGGCTTCATCCAGCAGACGCTCGGCGGCTACGGGATCAAATACCGTCACGGGTAAATGGGCTGCTGCCCAGTGTGTGGGTGAGAGCACTGTTTCGGCCAGCTTGGGGAGGTTGGAAAACAGGGCTTTCTTGAGTTGTATGCGGTCCGTCCCCAGGGCCAGGGCATGGCGTACGCGCACATCTTTCAGGATAGGGTCATGCAAATTTAGCCCGAGATAGGAAAAAGTCGTCGAAGCGCGGCTGACAATGGTCAGTTGCTTTTGGCGACGCAAATATGGCAACAGATCCAGTGGCAGATCATTCTCGGTAAAATCCAGTTCGCCGCGCGCCAGCTTGAGACTGCGCGTTACCGGATCCTTGACCGTCACGAATAACAAACGCCGGGGCCGTCCATGCGCACCCGATTGCTCCAGCAGGAGGCCGCGCTGATCCCAGCTTACCAAATGGCATGGTCCACAGCCGATAATTTTACGCGCCTGCTGTCCCATGGCTGCCAAATGCGCCGGTAGTATGCCGACGGACAAGCGCGTGAGAAGGGATGCGTCCGGCTTGCCGAGATGGATGACGAGTTCCCGCTGCGATATGGCTTCCACTTTATGAATGGCCGCGAAACCAGCGCGCAGCGGACTGGCCATATCCGCATCCATGATGGAATTCAGCGTCGCAGCCACATCCGTTGCGCGCACAGGCGCGCCATCGCTGAATTTCAATCCGGGGCGTAGAAAAAATCGCCACGTCAGGGCATCCGGATGTTCCCAGCGCACGGCGGCATCCGGTTGCGGCTCAAAATGCGCATCCAGCCTGACAAGGCCGCGATGCAACAGTTCCTGAACGCGATGCGATGCGGCGTCGGTAGCATAACGCGGGTCCAGACTCATCGGCGTTTGCGCCAGCCCGATACGAATCTCGTTCCGCCCCGGCATGGATTGCTGGCAAGCTGAAGCCGTCAGTAATATGAGCAGTGAAACCAAAACCAACGGCAAGCGCATCATCGCCGCCATAGACTCATAGCCTCTACATGGCCGGTATAGGGAAACAGATCAAAAGCCCGGAGGGCCCGTAAACGGTACCCCATCTGATGCAACACCGTCGCATCCCTGGCGCCGGATGCGACGTCGCAATTGACCATGATGATACTGGCTGGCAGCAATGAACCCATATTCCGACAAATTCTTTTTGCACCTTTCCTGGGCGGGTCAAGAATTAGCACATCCGCGCCACAAAAATTACTTAAATCAAATGCCTCAAAGAGATTGATTGACTCATACCGGGCATTCAAACCATATCTCCCCGCACTGGTGTTGGCTTGTCGGATACTGGATGCGGATGCATCCGCACCCCTGACTTCCGCGCCTGTCGCGTAAGCCAGCGGCAGTGACAGGTTGCCGACACCGCAAAAAAGGTCTGCCACAAAGCGAGGCGTTCCCGCCCATGCCTGCACCTGCCGCACCATTTCCGCATTGCCAGCGGCGTTTCCCTGGATAAAGTCATCTGGACCGATGGATAATTGAATGAGCGCATCGCCTGCCGGAATCCTGTCATGTAGCGTTTTCACCGGGTGCTCCAATGGCACGCTTGCCGAATGGGCACGCCACCATGGAACAACGGAATCGGCGTAGGAACATTCGTGAATGAAGGGTACCAGACGCCTTACCGCCTGGATATCGGCACCCTCCGTCGAAGCTTCAAATACCAAATGCAGCCCGTCCGCCAACTGCGTTACCCGCATCGATTCGACACCATGGGGAATATCCGTCTGTAGTTGCAGACGCAGTGCATCCATCCCGGAATGAACCATTGGACAATCAACCGCCCGAACCACGGTATGGCTGCGTCTCGCGCGAAAACCCAGAAAAACACCTTTTGAGTCATGGCCGCGCCACCAGCGGACGCGGCGACGCTGCCTGGGTTTGGCATCCTCCTGTATGGCATGCCATACGGTATCCTCATCCATAAAGGGCAGAAAGGCATCCCTGACCCAGGCCGATTTAATCGTCGCGTGATGCGCCGCGCCAAGAAATTGCAGGGTACATCCGCCACACGCATCAGCAGCAGCACATGCGGCTTCAACGCGCATGGCAGGCTCAATGGTTAACCCGTATGCCGTCATGTCAAACCCAATGCATGCATGCGGTTAAATTGCTTGAGAAAAGGCGGTGTACCCGGCTTGAGAAAAGGCGGCGTACCCGCTGAAGCATGACATGACTGGATATTCAATTTGAACAATTCCCCCATACCCTGGGGTATCAGCATACGTTTTACGGCGGCTATGGCTTGCATGCTCTTTACATCCGCGGATGCGGCCAATTGCTGAAGATGCATCTGAACAGACGGGCTTTGAGCCAGCCATGCGCCTTGAGTCATCCAGCAGACTGTATCCAGCCCTGCTTCCCTCCCCGCCATGTTCAAAGCGGTAAAATCAACATGGGCCGTAATATCCCTGCTCCCCGGATCGGTGAGCACATCATTCAGCGCCTGATGCCGCAAGTGGGCCAGCAACGTTCCCTCCCGACGGCCCGGACGGTAATATTCACTCGCGGCATATCCATAGTCCACGCAGAATACATAGCCCCTTTGCATACATGCGGCGATATCCCCTTGCCAGGAAAGTAGAGGCGGATTCCATTCACTCCTGTAACCGTCCGGCCATTCCCGCATATAAAGCGGATCAATCTCCGGTGGATTCTCCAATGCACGTTCAGACCATGTGAAACGTTCATCCTCCCAGGTGACACCACGTTCAAACATACGTTGCTGATGCCATGCAAAGCATCGCACGGGAAAAGCATCGGGCAATTCATTGCAGAAATAGAGCGTGTTCTCCTGAGCTTCCACTTCGTTCAGGCAGGAAACCTGTTGCACACTTATTCCTTCGTGTTGATACCATGCACATTGTCGCTGGCGCATATGTCCGCTGCCCTCTACAGCGACGATGCTTGTAGGCAAGTTGTACCCGGCCTGATCCAGTGACTTGATAACCTCGCACATCAGACGCCCGCTTCCGCCTCCCTGTTCGATCAGGCACCACCGCGCGGGGCTCCCCATCTGTTCCCAGCCCCAGGAAATCAAATCAGCCAATGCCAGGGCAAGCCACGGCCCCATATCCGGGCCGGTCACAAAATCTCCCGTTTCCCCAAACACTTCAGCCGAT
Source organism: uncultured Zetaproteobacteria bacterium (assembly GCA_964509005.1). Taxonomy (GTDB): domain Bacteria; phylum Pseudomonadota; class Zetaproteobacteria; order Mariprofundales; family Mariprofundaceae; genus JAUZQZ01. The sequence goes on along the minus strand of CAZDWG010000031.1, from coordinate 7,415 downwards.
TCATAATAGCCGTACTCGGGCGTATACAAAGCAGCCCGCATAAATGCATCAAACGCCAGCCAGCCTCCTGCACGCTCAATGTGTTTACGGATGCTGTCCGCCAGCATATCGGTCATGGTTGACGTCTCCCCCCTGTTGCGGCTACGGTATGCACCATTAGATCATTGAATGCATTGAATGGGAGGCCCGTTAAATGGCATCTGAACATATTATTCACGTCAGCGATGACAGCTTCGAAAATGACGTCTTGAAGGCGTCCAGTCCTGTCATGGTCGATTTCTGGGCGCCGTGGTGTGGCCCCTGTAAGCAAATCGCACCCATACTTGATGAAATCGCGGATGAAATGAACGACCGAATCACCATCGCCAAAATCAACATTGACGATAACCCGAACACACCTGGAAAGTACGGGGTGCGTGGCATCCCTACGCTCATGCTGTTTCGTGACGGCAATGTACAGGGCACCAAAGTGGGCGCGATTAACAAAGCAAAACTGATCGAGCTTATTGAGGAACACCTGGACTGACAGGTGTGCGGCGAGGGAGATCAACCCTCTCCGGCAACCGCTATGGCCTGTATTCATGTTTATTCGTGTTCATTGCCCGTTCAGTTCGCGTTCGCCAGCAAATGTTCCGCCCGTTCCATGGATGACATATTCAATTTCCCTACGGCGGCATCAAGTTGCAAGCGGCTTAGCAGATATTCCGCTTTAACACGGACCAGATCGCGGCGTGCTTTGGCCGCCCGGTCTTCCGCATCCAAGAGTTCGACGATAGTGCGCAGACCCACGTCATAGCCTGCATGTTCGGCCTCCCTGGCCTTATCCGCTGAAATAAGTCCTCGCTTCATTGCCTGGACACGGGATGCAGCCGCCTTGACCCGTAAATAAGCACGGATGGCGGTGAGCCCCGCCTTACGACGAACATCACGTAATTCATATTCCGCCTCCACCTGTAATTTGCGTGCCTTGCGCAGTTGTGCCATCGTCGCACCGCCCGAGAACAGAGGCACTTCCACTTGCACCCCCACCTGTTCGGTTTTGACGATGGAACCCGTATTAAACAGGTTATTCGTCACTTTTTCCCGTGACAGACCCGCAACCATGTCAACACTGGGTAATGCCAATCCAAAGGCCTTGTTCACCTCCTCCTTGGCGACCTGCATTTTCTTCTCGGCAAGCAGACCCGACAGGGCATGATGCATGCCCGCATCCCGCCAGTGTGCGAGTTGCGCAGGCTCGGGCTGCTGAAAACCGACATGCCGTACGAACGATAGAAGATCCGTTTTTTTAGCACGGGTGAGCGATTCGAAGTTCGCCCGTGCCGTATCCAGCGCATTCTCGGCCTGAATACGGTCCGCCCGTACTAAATCAAGCCTGCTTTCGGCTTCCAGCGCATCATTCACTGTCGCCGTGCCAACATGAAAGGCTGTGCTGGCCTGTTGACGCAAGTGGCTTACCGCTGTTTCCTGGGCCTTGATCGCAGCCATATCTTCACGGGCGACCAGCACATTGACATAAGTGTTCGCTACTGCCAGCAACAAGGCTTGCCGTTCAAGCGATAATTTAAGCCCTCCGATTTCGCTTGCCAGTTTTCCCTGCGCATAAGCCGCCCAACGGTCCAGACGAAACAGGGGTTGCACCAACAGTGCACCGAAGGAAAAACGATTGAACACCACATCGGTGGCCAAAAAGCCAGGATTCTTCGTATAATTGTACTTCTGCTCAAGATGGCTGAACTCTCCCGTCCCCTTAATGAACGGTAACAAACCGGCACGTCCGATTACCACATCTTCTCCCGCAGCGTCGCGTGCGGCCACGGCCGCCGCATAGGATGGCGCATGATCCAGCGCCAGGTGCGCGGCATCCACCAGACCCATGGCCATGGACGGATGTGGCGACATACTTAGGGCCAATAGCAGAAAAACGATACGTTTCATCATGACGGTTTTATCACGATAATCGTCCGTGCGCCTTGTGGGACTGCCGCCACTTGTTTTTCACATTCAGGACGCCATGTTCAAGCAATGAATAGGCGGCGGGGACGACCACCAGCGTCAGCAAGGTGGAGGAAATCATACCTCCTACCACCGCCACAGCCATGGGAATGGTCATCTCGCTGCCCCTGCCTAGGCCGAGAGCCGTGGGCAGCAGGGCAAAAATAATTGTTAGCGATGTCATAAGCACCGGGCGCATCCGTATCGGGCATGCCTCCTTCAGCGCATCATCAATGCTGATACCTTTGGCCCGCAACTGGTTGGTAAAATCAACCAGCAAAATGGAATTTTTGGCCACTAGGCCCACCAGTAAAACCAACCCGATCATGGAAAATATATTCAGCGTGTTGCCGCTGACCCAGAGTGCCGCCACGCCCCCGATCACGGCCAGGGGTTGCGCCAACATCAATACCCATGGCTGCAAAAACGAGTTGAACTGACTGGCCAACACCATATAGACCAGAATCATGGCCATACTGAAAGCAAACACAATATTCTTCAGCGTTTTACCGAATTCGGAGGCCTGGCCGAGAAATGTAATGCCATAGCCGGGAGGCAGTATTTTTTTCGCTTCCTGACGAACAGTCTCCACGGCTTCGCCGAGTGGCATGGAAGGTCTGCTGTAGAACATGCCCGCATAATGTAAATCCATTTTTGGGATCACTGCGGGACCAAGACGTTTTTTCCAACGGGCAATCGTATCCAGACCAATCAGTGCGCCGCTGGCGGAACGGACATATATTTTGCTTAAATCCTCAGGATATCTTAGCGCTCCAGGATTGGCCTTCAGGCGAATATTATAGCGATTGCCATCGCCCGGAATATCATTGTATTTCGCCACATTCAACCCACCCGCCAGCACACTCACGGCCAGCGCCGCATCCTGTGCCGTAATCCCCAGATCACGTGCCCGAACACGGTCCAGATGCAATTCCAGTTCCGGCAAATTCAATTGTAAATCCAGGTCCGCATGGCCGATGCCGGGTGTTTTTTGTAATCGTTTCAGCAATGCATGGGACAGTTGCGCAGTTTTATCCAGGTTCGGTCCCGTAAGGCCAAACTGCAACGGTTCCCCACGCTGCCCACCAATAATAGGCACGCGAACGACGAAAGCGCGCAAACCCGGTATTGCAGCCAATTCCTTTTGCACCATGGAAATGATTTCCCACTGGTGGATGGACCGCGTGGACTTGGGTGTCAAATGCACAAAGGCAACACCCTGGTTCACCTGCCCCGCCGCACCCAAACCTACCGTAGTCAAGACATCGAGCACCTGTGGCGTATGACGTAGAATAGTCTCCATCGTTTGCACCTTATGGCGGGTATCGTTAATGGACGCCCCCAATGGCGCCTTGAAGATGACCATGAACCGATTTTCGTCCTCTTGCGGGACAAACCCCTTCCCCACGATTGAAAATAGATAAACACCGCCAACGAGGATGATCGCCGCCAGCGCCAATACGCTCCAGCGATACGTCAACACCCACGCCAGCATGCGTCTGTAAAATCGATCCAGGGCCAGAAATGCAGCATCAAAAAAACCATAAATATGCCCATGTTTTTCCCTGACGCGAAGGTAGCGCGAACAAAGCATGGGCGTTAATGTCAGGGAGACCAACATGGACGTGAAAACGCCGAAAACAACCACAACGGCGAATGCCTGAAAGAAACGTCCGACCAGCCCACCTAGAAAAATGACCGGGGCGAAGATGGCAACCAGGGTCAGGCTGGCCGCTACGACGGCAAAGGCCACCTGGCGGCTACCCTTGATCGCAGCTTCACGCGCATCGCCCTCCAGGCCCTTCTCCCGATGTCTGTATATATTTTCGAGCACCACGATGGCATCGTCCACCACGACGCCAATCAACAACAGGAGCGCCAGTAAAGTCATCAGATTCAATGTGTAATGCAAGAAAAAAGCCGCGGCAATCGCCGCCAGCAGCGACACGGGAATAGCCAGCGAAATAATGGCCGTGGCTCGCGGATTCTTTAGAAAGACAAACACGATCAAGGCGACCAGAAATACCGATTCGTACAGGTGTTCTTTCAGGCCATCCACAATGCCTTCAATGATTTCAGCGTCATTGCTGGCGATACTCAGGTGCATGCCGGGCGGGAGCGTGGGAAGTATCTCCTGTTGAAGACGGCGCTTGACCTCGGCGGCAATGGCCACGGTATTCGCACCCGTGATCCGAACGATCCCCAGACTAACACTGGGTTGCCCATTGAACCGCGACAATTGGCGATTATCCGCCAGCCCGTCCTCAATCCGGGCTATATCGCCCAATTGAACGCGGCCTCCCGCATGTTCCGCCACCACCATATCGCGTAATTTACGGATATGGTGAAATTCCATATCCAGCCTGATCAGGTATTCACGCCTGCCACCAACCAGAAAGCCTCCCGGAAACTGGACTTGTTCACGATGAAAGGCACGAATGACATCCGGCACGGCCACATTCAACGCCCGCATGCGATCCAGATTGAGCCATACGCGAATGGTTCGCTTGCGCTCGCCGCCAATGCGGACTTCACCCACGCCTTCAATATTTTCCAGACGTTTTTTTATGACATTGCGTGCATACTGATTCAATTGCTGCAAGGTGCGATTACCGGTCAGGGCCAGCCACATAATGGGCGCGGCGCCCACCTCCACCCTGGCGACCACCGGCGGATCAGTACCACGGGGAAGCTTGCGTAACACCTGATTGACCTTGGCCTGAACCTCATCAAAGGCCACGTTAATATCCTTTTTCAACTTGAATTGAATATTCACAATGGACACGCCCGGCGAGGACTGGGAAATCACATGTTCAATGCCGGGAACGCTGTTGACCTTCTCTTCGATAAGGGATGTGATGGAAGCATCCACCACATCCGGCTGCGCACCTTGCAGTACCGTGGTCACGGATACCATCGGAAAATCGATCTCCGGAAAACGCGCCACCCCGATACGATTATAGGCCACAATACCAAACAGGACCAGCACACCCGACAGCATCCAGGCCAACACATGATTGCGAATAGAGAGTTCAGGCAGCGTCATTCGTTTCCTTCACTCTCTTTTTCCGATGTTCCCTGTTTGGAGCCAATGATGTGAACAAGCGCGCCACTGCTCAGAAATGAGGCGCCATCCACGGCAATGGTTTCACCCGCTTTAAGCCCGCGAATAATCTCAACATCACCTCCCGTATGCACTCCACTCCGCACCCGTCGCTCAAATACTTTACCACCCGCAATGACATAGACCACCTCACCCTTCGGTCGCAGCACGACACTGGCGTCAGGAACCACGACGGCGCGCTTATGTTCCGCCACCTGGACCTCGGCCAGCACGCTGCCGCCAGGGCGCCATCCACCGGGATTCTTCACTTCGAGCCGCACCTCAAATGCACCGGAACCCTTCCCGATCATGGGCGACAAATCACGGATGACCGCGTGTAGCACACTGCCACCCGCGGGTAGATGCAAGAGGACATGTTGCCCCACATGGATCATACCTTCTTTTGTTTCAGGAAAAGGGAGGCTGATGGTAAGCTGTCCGCCAGCGATAATATCAAGCAGTCTCGTCCCGGCTTTCACATAGTCGCCCGCGGCAACGAAGCGTTGTTGCACCTGTCCGGATATGGGAGCGCGCACAACGGTATGCGCCAGATTCAACCGAGCTCGTTCATGCCTCGCTATAGCGGCGCGCTTTGACTGGATGAGCGTGGCCAGTTCAGCCTCCGCATGATCCAGCATGGTGGGAGAAATAAACTTGTCAGCCGCCAGTTTTCTATATCGCGCCACCAGGCGTTTCCGGGCGGGAATTCTAGCCTCCAGACCAGCGGTCTCCGCCTTGGCGGCAGTGACCTGTGCTTTAAAATCGTGACTATCCAAACGCACCAGCACATCATTCCTGCCAACGAAGCTACCGGCATCCACACCCACCCACGCGACCTTTGCCGGGACCTCGGCGGATACGGTTACCGAGCGCGGATTCAGTATCTTGCCCACGGCGGGCTCCATAATCTTCACATCGCGAAGCGCTGCCGTTGCGACTGTAATATTGGTGCTTCTCGCTACTGGCGCAACGTTATTTTTCTCGTTTCCACATGCCGCGACCACAAAGATGGTCGCAATCATCAGCACCCGCAGCATATGACTTCGGCATAAACCCATTCGCCATGTCATACCGCAGCCTTGGTCCTGTCCGCGATACCCAAAAGCAGTAAACGGAGCCAACGTTCCCCCGTATGCGTCGGATCTCCAAAATGCGTCCCCGGCAAATGCTGAAGCACCGTCCATGATTGAAACATAAAGACGTTCAAACCCACAATGGTGGCCGCCGCATCAGCCGCATCCATATCCTCGCGTAATAATCCTTCTTTTTGACCGCTCTGAATTAACACAACCAGACGCGAAAAATGTTCGCCAAATACTTCAACGGCCAGAGCTTGCCCCTGTTCATGATCTCCATCCATCATCTCGCGCAGGATCAGGCGGGATACATCCTTCTGCTCAAACATGTTTTTTAAGTGGGCGCTGGCAAAGGAACGCAGTGGCTTGGCGGATGTGCAGGATTCATTCTCCAGAGACCGCAAAATGTTGCCAATATCAAGGCAGGCTTGCTTCAATACGGTAATATACAGTTCCTGTTTGCTGGAGAAATGATGGAAGATTGCAGCCTTGGACACACCGGCTCGTGTAGCGATTTTCTGAATGGAAACAGCATTAAAGCCATGCATGGAAAACAAACCCTCCGCCGCTTCCAGAATACGTTTTTCTCCGTCTGATACTCGTGTCATCCATACCTCCTGACCAACTGGTTGGTCAGGATATTAAACAAACCATGATGGTGTCAAGCAATCATCGACAAGGCAAATTTAACGCTGGTCGGATAAAGTCATTGACGCCGCGCACGCAGGCCCCATAATTTTCGGCGCTTTAGCCTGAAGTCTCGACATGAGCCAGTACCCCCCCCCCGGAAGAACCGCACGACTACGGCCTTTGACCGTGCGCTGTTGCCTGCGAATCCAGACGAAACCCTCGGCTTCTTCAACGATATAGTAGATTTTGGGGTGTATCCTCATACCTCGTTCTTCTCCCGCTCTCAGCTTCAGACACATCGTTACCGATGCGCCCGCAAGACTTGGTTACTGCCTGCATGCCTTTGCTTGGGCAGACTGGCCTTTCACCAGTTCGGAAAGCGCACAGCTTTCAGGACGCACACCTGCACTATTCATAAATGCTGCCGCGCCCTTGCCTGCCTATGCGTGGACGCACGCAGACAGGCTTGCTCCTTTGTTCGCAACGGATTCCAAGGAAGGAGGCCGTAGCTATCGGACGACCGACGAGGGCTTCGGTGCGGACAAAGGAACAAGTAAGGGAGCCTCTTGCAAAACTCGTGAGCGGCGATCGGCTTCCCCACTTTGGCCCAT
>CAZDWG010000030.1:0-11038 GCA_964509005.1 uncultured Zetaproteobacteria bacterium | reverse complement strand
AAAATGGTGCGCGGTACTGGATTCGAACCAGTGACATCTTGCTTCGGAGGCAAGTACTCTATCCAGCTGAGCTAACCGCGCTTGATAACTGTTGGCCGCCGCGCAGCTTACGGTGTCAACCGGTGAATTCAACTATAACCTGTGAGCAGTTCAGGTTAAGCTTCACCCATGCCAAAAATTCTTTTTCATTTTGGAGAGTTGTCGCTCAAGGGTAAGAACCGCTCCTCTTTTGAACAGCGGATGGCACGCAATATCAAGCGGGTCATCAAACCGATTCTCAAGCCCGGAGGTTTCCACCGTGAATATGGGCGCATGGTGGCCCATGTGGAAAATATTTCCGATGGTGTGCTGGATCATCTGGCGTTGCTTCCCGGCATCCGCAATTTTTCCGTTGTACGCGAGGCTGAACTTTCCCTGGAAGCTATCCGGCATACGGCTAAGCAGGCGGTACTGGCGGACTACGGGGAGGGTGTGGCGGGCACACCGTTTCGCGTGACCGCCAAGCGTAGCAATAAACAGTTTCCGGTGGCCTCTCCCGAACTGAATTTCGAGATCGGCGGTTACCTTAAAACAGAGCTTGGACTGGCCGTGAATCTCAATCAGCCTGAAATAGATGTACGCATTGAAATAGGTCGTGATGCAGCCTATATCTACACGCGTAAGATTCCCGGTATAGGCGGCTTGCCAGTGGGTAGCTCAGGTCATGGCGTGGTCCTGTTTTCCGGCGGCATCGATTCGCCGGTTGCGGCCTACATGATGATGAAGCGCGGCATGAATGTGGTGCTGGTGCATTGCTACAATAGCACCATTAACCGCGATTTCGCCAAGATTCATGATTTGGCGCGCCAACTTTCTCGCTATCAGGGGTTCGTCAAGCTGTTTCTTGTTGATCTGGAGGAATTCCAGCGGCATGCGATTGCGATGGTTCCGGCCGATTACCGCATGATTGTCTATAAGCGGCAAATGATCCGCGAAGCGGCAAAAATCGCCCATAACATGCATGCGCAAGGCCTGGTCACAGGTGATTCCCTGGGCCAGGTAGCAAGCCAGACGCTGGCCAATATTCGGGCTATCTACGATGCCGCCGACTTGCCGCTACTGTCGCCACTGATTGGTTTTGACAAGGAAGAAATCATTGCGCTGGCCCGCCGCATCGGCACCTTCGACATCTCCATTGAGGAATACTGCGACATCTGTTCTTTCCTCATCGCCAAACACCCGCAAACGCACGGCAAGCGCAGTGCCGTGGCACAAATGGAGTCGCAACTGCCCATTGCTTCTTTGACCAGTCCGGTCAAAACCATCATGTTTGACGGAGGTAAGGAAAATGGTTAAACGGGTCGAGAAAACGGATGCGAAATGGCGGGCGCAGTTGACGTCGGAGCAATTCAGAATATGCCGCAAGAAGGATACGGAACCGGCATTTACCGGTGAGTACTGTGATACCCATGACGCAGGAACGTATGCCTGTACCTGCTGCGGCCATGCACTCTTTTCAAGTGATGATAAATTTGATTCCGGCACCGGCTGGCCCAGTTTCACTCGACCGGTTCGTGAAGATGCGATTGCCTGCAAGACGGATATATGTCTTCTCATGCGCCGCACCGAGGTTTTGTGCGCCGTTTGCGATGCGCATCTCGGCCATGTATTCGATGATGGGCCTAAACCCGCGGGCAAACGCTATTGCATCAATTCTGTTTCGCTACGAATGATGACTTCGTAGAAGTCACTTGGTCTTCATGAACAGTTCAGGCTAGTGTCCTATCCCGTGGAAGAGCAAAAGTGAGGTGAGTTGTGGCACAGGATAAGCTCTGGGGCGGGCGTTTTGAGGCGCCCACCGATACATTCGTAGAGGAATTCAACGCATCGGTTGATGTGGATGCGCGTATGTATCGTGAAGATATTTCCGCATCGCGTGCGCATGCCAGGATGCTGGGAAGGCAAGATATCCTTTCCGATGAGGATGTGGAACGAATCCTGAAGGGCTTGAATGACATTGAATCTGAAATTGAGCGTGGCGAATTTCAGTTCTCCGTCGCCCTTGAAGATGTGCATATGAACATCGAATCCGCATTAACGGAAAAAATCGGTGATGCGGGTAAGCGGCTGCATACGGCCAGGAGTCGCAACGACCAGGTGGCTACTGATACGCGCCTTTATTTGCGGCGGCGAGTGGACGAGTTGTTGGGCCGCATTCATGCCTTGCAGCGCGTACTGGTGGCGCTGGCACATGAACATGCGGACACGATTATGCCGGGATTCACACATTTGCAGACGGCGCAACCGATCACATTGGGCCACCATCTGATGGCCTATGTCGAAATGCTGGGCCGCGATACAGGGCGCTTGCTGGATGCACGGAAGCGCATGAACCAATGCCCGTTGGGCGCGGCGGCGCTGGCGGGAACGACCTTCCCGATTGATCGTTATTTTACGGCGGAAGAGCTGAATTTTGACGACCCTTGCCGCAATTCCCTGGATGCTGTTTCGGATCGGGATTTTGTTATGGAACTGTTGTCCGCATATTCAATTTGTGCTGTACACCTTTCACGCTTCTCCGAAGAACTGATTTTGTGGATGAGTGCGCAATTTCGTTTTATTGAACTCTCCGATGCGTTTTGCACGGGTTCCTCCATCATGCCGCAAAAGAAGAACCCGGATATGCCGGAACTGGTGCGCGGCAAAACCGGTCGCATTATCGGCGGATTGGTTGCCATGCTGTGTACGGTCAAATCATTGCCTCTGGCCTACAACAAAGACATGCAGGAGGACAAAGCACCCATCTTCGATGCCTGCGACCAACTGGAAGGCTGCCTGCGAATCTTCACCGAAATGTTGCCGGGGATGAACGTGAACAGGAAGGTCATGCATAATGCGGCCACGGCGGGATTTTCCACGGCCACCGATCTGGCCGATGCACTGGTCCGGTCAGGTGTGCCGTTCCGGGATGCGCATGCAATAGTCGGCAAGGCCGTCGCGTATTGCATTGATGCGGATATCTTCCTGCATGAAATGGACGCCGCTGCATGCCTTGCCATTGATGTACGCCTGACCGTGGGATTGGTTCGCATGCTGTCGGTCGAGGCCTGTGTCACTACACGCAATCATGTGGGGGGCACCGCTCCCGCGCAGGTGCGCGAACAATGTGCTTATTGGAAGAGTCAACTGGAGAATGCTGATGCGTAAAACATTTACTTTGCTGATGATGACGGGTTTTCTAATCGGGTCTGTTGGGCTCGGTGGCTGTGGACGCAAGGAAATGCCACAAGTGAATGCCGACAAACCACCACACATCGAGGCATTAAAGCATGAAATGGCTGGCAACAGTTTACGTTTAACCTTTTCGATACTCGGAGGGTCGGGACCCGTGGGTTATCAGGTTGACCGGTCGGAAATTGATCCCCATTGCAACTGCCCGGCCTTCTGGCGACGTTTTTACGATCAACCCACCATTGGTGGCCAGAAAAACAAAGTGCTTACGCGCACGCTTAATCTCCGGAATTATAAAAGGGCATTCGCCTTTCGTATCCGTGCCGTGGATTCCTTTGGCAATCTTGGAGCATGGAGTACGCCCATTCGCGCCCGCGCCGAAAAGATGCTCAAATGAAGCATGCGCAAGCGCGCATGGACCGTTTGGGCGTCTATCCGTTTGCGCGGCTACAGTCCCTGTTTGAGCATGCTCGGGCAAATCCGGATTTAACACCCATTGATGCTGGAGCGGGCGAGCCCAGATTACCACTTCCCGGTTTTGTTCGGGAAACATTGGGCGTGAATCTTGGTGGCTTTTCCAAATATCCGCCAAGTCGTGGCATACCGGCATTACGCGCCGCCGTCAGTGAATGGCTGGTGCGGCGATACGGTCTTTCATCCGTCCATCCGAATACACAGGTGTTGAGCGCCAACGGTACGCGCGAGGCCTTATTCGCCGTGGCGCATGCCTTGGTCGATCCTGATGCATTTCACTCAAAATCCTTTGTACTGATGCCCAACCCGATGTACCAGATTTATCTGGGCGCAGCGGTAACGGCAGGCGCGGAACCGCATTTTATGCCGTGTACGCAGGATCATGGCTTTTCCCCCGATCTCGATGCCGTGCCGCTGGATGTTTGGCGGCGCGCGGCATTTGTTTATGTGTGTTCGCCATCCAATCCGACCGGATGGGTGGCGGATGCGACTTATTACAGACAATTGTTGACGCTGGCCGACATACATGATTTTTATATTGTTGCCGATGAATGTTACTCGGAAATTTACCTGGATACGCCCCCCGTCGGCTTGCTTGAGGCATGCCAGGAAACGGGGCGTACGGATTTTTCGCGCTGCCTGGTGATGAACTCGCTATCCAAGCGTTCGGCACTGCCCGGCATGCGTTCAGGATTCATAGCCGGTGATACCGCCCTGATTGAGCGCTTTGCCAAATTACGCAGTTATACGGGTCCGGCTACGCCCTTGCCGTTGCAATATGTCGCCGCCGCGGCATGGTCGGATGAAGTACATGTCCGGCAACATCTGGCCGTCTATCGTCAAAGCCTGAACGCATTTTACGATGCTTATGGAGAAGGCGTGGCGCCCGCCGGTTCATTCTTCGCATGGTTGCCAGTGGACGATGGCGAGGCTTTTGCGCTGGCCGCCTATGAACAGCAGGCCGTGACCGTATTACCTGGCGCATATCTTTCATCGAATGGCCAGGATGGACGCAATCCAGGTCGCGGCTATATACGCGCGGCGCTCGTGGACGGACCGGAAAGCGCTGCCGAGCTTGCGCGGCGCTTGCGCGAAGTGAACTTATAATCATGGAGATTCCGACACGAATCGAAACGGAACTACGCGAGCGCGCTGCTGACGGTACCTTGAATTGCTATATCTACGACACTGCGGCCATGCGTGACAAGATTGAACGGTTAACGCAAATGATGCCGCGGGGTGTGGAAATCTTTTACGCCATGAAGGCCAACCCGCATCCGGCGTTTCTTGCCGCCGCACGGGAGACCGGTGCCAGAGGCATTGAAATCGCCAGTCTGGGCGAGGCCGAAAAAGCGACCTCGGCAGGGTTTTCCCCGACGCAACTGATCTATACCGGGCCCGGAAAGTCTACGGAAGAATTGCGCTGGAGCGTGGAGCACGGCATCCGCATGGTCCATGTCGAATCACTCACCGAGGCACACCGGCTTGAGCATATTTGCGTCGAACTGAATCGAACGCAGGATATCTTGCTGCGTATCAATGCCAATTTCGACATCCACGAGGCGCAGACGACGTTTTCCGGCGGCAGCAAGAAGTTTGGCATAGATGAGGAACAACTCGCCGCCACACTGCCGCGTATCCTTGCTCTGTCGCATCTGAGATTCCGCGGCCTGCATGTTTATGCCGCATCCGGCGTCCTCAATGTCGGCGATCTGCTGAAGAACTGCGAACTGGTATTCGGCATGACAAAGAAGATTGAAGCGCAGCACCCCGGCGTGATGTGCGACACCATTGATTTCGGGGGTGGCTTTGGCGTCGATTATCTCGAAACGGGGCGCGACTTCGATCCTCATGCCTATGCCGAAGGGTTGAAGAAGATGATAAATGAATATGGTTTCTCCGGGCGCACATTCTTCCTGGAACTGGGACGATATCTGGCTGCCGATTCCGGCTGGTTCTGTACCGAGATTCTCGATATCAAGGAGAGCCGTGGCAAGAAACAGGTTATCTGTGCTGGCGGCATCAACCATTTTCGCCGCCCGGCGGCGCTATCCATCAACCACCCGCTATCCATTATGCGTATGAATCGCCCGCCGTTATTTGATGGGCAGGCATCGGTGCGCAATGAGTCGGTGTATTTCGGGGGGCCGCTGTGTACCGGAGCCGACAAGTTAGCCAATAATGTGTGGCTGGCAGCCGCCGATGTTGGCGATATCGCGGTCTTCGCTTATGCCGGAGCCTACGGCTTGAGCATGTCTAACATAGAATTTTTGAGCCATGCACGGCCCGGAGAAATTGTTTTGGCGTAACTTCCAGCCCGCATGATTCATGGGGGCTGGAAGTTACGCCTTGGGTTGGTTTGCTTATTCGTTATACTTGCGGTTCATCAAAGGTATCTACAGGAGAGGCACATGAGTCATTTGCAGCGGGTGATTGAAGATGCATGGGATACGCGGGATGCATGGCGTTCCGCAGATACCGCGGATACCTTTCCGCGCGGTATCGAGAAAGCGATCACGCTGCTTGATGAAGGCGGCGTTCGCGTTGCGGAGAGGGATAATAACGGCCGCTGGGTCACCAACGAGTGGCTGAAGAAGGCCGTGCTGCTCTACTTCAAACTGAATGACAACAAGGTTATCAATGGTGGCGTGTCCAATTATTATGACAAGGTGCCATTGAAATTCGCCAATTGGGGTGAGGACATGTTCCGCGCGGGCGGCATGCGCGTCGTGCCACCGGCAACGGTGCGCCGGGGCGCTTATATCGCACCCAGGGTGGTGCTGATGCCGTCCTATGTGAATATTGGCGCCTATGTGGACGAAGGGACGATGGTCGATACATGGGCGACGGTGGGCTCCTGCGCCCAGATCGGAAAGAACGTACACCTGTCCGGTGGCGTTGGCATCGGTGGTGTACTCGAACCGTTGCAGGCAGCACCGACGATCATTGAGGATCATTGTTTTATTGGCGCTCGTTCCGAGATTGTCGAAGGGGTTATTGTGCGTGAGGGATCAGTTATCTCGATGGGTGTGTATATTGGGAAATCCACACGCATCGTCAACCGTGAAACGGGCGAAATCTCCTATGGCGAGGTGCCGCCTTATTCGGTGGTTGTTTCCGGGTCCATGCCCGGAAAATCCGGCGGCCCGAATCTGTACTGCGCGGTTATCGTCAAACAGGTAGATGAGAAAACCCGTTCCAAGACGGAAATTACAGAATTATTGCGTGAGGCCTGATGACTTCGCAGCCCATCTTTGCCACAGAATCGCGAAAAAAGCTATTTTTAGCATAAGGATCGTTGGTAAATAAGGGTTTCTATCTCAGGGTTGCTTTGTAGTGCCAAGGAAATAATTTATCATAAATGTGGCCACGCCACCCGCTGATCCAGCGCCCGAGCCAGCGTATATTCATCAAGATATTCCAGTTCTCCGCCTTCAGGCACCCCGCGGGCGATACGTGAAACCTTGATCTCACTGTCATGATACCGGTGCGCTATAAAATGTGCTGTCGCTTCGCCATCCACCGTAGCGCTGGTCGCTAAAATCAATTCCCTGACACTGCCGCCCGCCACGCGCTGATCCAGAGAGGATAAATTTAACTGCGCGGCACCCATACCATCTACAGGACTCAAACGGCCATGCAATACATGGTAATACCCCGAGAATCCCTGCCCGCGTTCCAGCATCAACACATCCACGGGCTGTTCTACGACACACACCACACCGCTATTGCGGCGCGCATTATCGCATATCGTACAATATCCCCGCTCGGAGAAACAACCGCAACGATCACAAAAAGAAATGGCTTGATGCAAATCCGACAGCGCGGCTGCCATTTGCTCTACTTCCGCCGCCGGTTTACGCAGCATACTCAGACTGAGCCGCAGCGCCGTCTTGGGCCCGATCCCCGGCAAACCGGAGAGCGTTTCCACCGCCCGTGCCAACGCCGCGGGCATACCGGAAAATGCATAAGCCGAGCTATTCATATGAAAACGACCCTCTCGCAAGGGTCATAACTCACAATGAGAATCCCGGAGGTAACGGCAAGCCGCCGAGCATGGTCTTTTGCTTTTCCTGCATCATATGATCAACCGATTGTAGCGCGGAGTTCATGGCGGCCACCACTAAATCTTCCAGCAAATCCTTATCCTGCTCGTTCCACAAGGATGGCTCGATGTCTATTTTGCGCACCACGCGATCACCACCCATCGTCACCTTCACCATGCCGCCCCCGGCCTCGCCATGCACTTCCACGCTGGCCATCTCTTCCTGCATTTTCTGCATATTTTCCTGCATTTTGCGGGCTTGCTGCATCATTTTTCCAATATTCATGGTTGTTCCTCCAATATCGCTGCTCCCGGCGCGCGTACATGTTCGAGTTTTGCTCCAAACTCGCGCATAAGTGCCTGCACGTGAGTATCTTCACGAGCCGCCTGTTCCAATCGCTGCTGGCTGGCTTCGGCCTCACGGGTACGTACTTGCGACAGCGTTTCGCCTTCATGTTCGCTACGCGGTTCCCAATGCACTTCTCGCCCCAGCCACTCGGAAAATGCCATGCGCTCCGTCGTGACGATAGCCTTCTCCTGATGCTTGCTCAGAGCCAGGCGGACCTTTTCAGCAAAATCCAGACACAACACATGCTCCAGCATGGCCGCTACCCCGGCACGCACCTGCCCGTAAGCAGCAACCGCCTCTTCCCAACTGGTGCAAGACCAACCTGGCGCCTCATCGTGCGGGTTGGCAAGTAGATCTACTTCCGGCCCGTTATCCTGCTTCCGTCGCTCCGCGTCAAAGGGGGACGATGACGATATGCTCGCGGCAGGCGCCTGTACGGGTTCATTCCGAGGCAAGGCTATCACATCCCGGTTTCCGTCCGCCTTCTTACCTGCGGCGTCGTTGGCTTCCGGCGGGTTCGCTGTAGAGTTCGATTCTGTTTCCGGTGTTTTGCGCGGCGGGCTCAGGGTATATAATCCGGTAAGACGCAGAATCAACATCTCCGCGCCCCGGCGCTCGTCCAGTAGCGCCAAATCGCGCAAGCCGTGCAACAAAACCTGATAGCGCAAGTCCAGACCTTGCGCATCCCAACCGTCCGCCCAGCCTTTCAGCCACTGCCGCTGCGCCTCCCCCGGCTCAGTCTCCAGCAACGCTTCATCCACCATCAGGCAAGCCAGTTCGTGCCACGTTTCTCCCAATGCCACCAGCATGGCACGCGGTGCATGTCCGCCGCTCGCGGCCTGACGCATGGTATCCACCGCAACCTTGTTTTGGCCGCAAAAAATCGCATCGGACAACTGGCGTATGATTTCGGGCCCCACCAGCCCTAGCGCCTTGCGCACATCAATCGCCGTGAGTTGCGCTTCGGCATAGGCCAACACCCGTTCGGTAAGACTTAAGGCATCGCGCACGCTTCCGTCTGCCGCGCGCGCGATCTGATGCAAGGAATCCGGCTCATAGGCCACGTTCTCCTCCGTCAGGACATGCGCCAGATAACGGCTGATTTCGTCTACACCCAAACGTCGCAAGTCAAAACGCTGGCAGCGCGAGCGCACGGTGACCGGCAATTTTTCGACCTCGGTCGTAGCAAGAATAAACAGCACCCGTTCCGGTGGCTCTTCCAGCGTTTTGAGCAGCGCATTGAAGGCGTTCTTGGAGAGCATATGCGCCTCATCAATGATATACACCTTATACTTGAGCGTTGAGGGTGGATAACGCACTGAGTCGAGGATTTCGCGGATATCGTCCACACCGGTATGGCTGGCCGCATCCATCTCCTGCACATCCAGATTATTGCCACGACTGATGGATGTACACGCACCGCACGCACCACACGGCTCGCGGTGTTCGGGTTGATCGCAGTTGACTACCATCGCCAGCAAACGGGCTATGGTAGTCTTGCCTGTTCCGCGGATACCGGTCAGCAAATAGGCATGCGCCATCTGGTCGTGTTTCAATGCATTTTGCAATGTCCGCACCACCACATCCTGACCGATAAGATCAGCGAATCGCTGTGGTCGCCAGCGGCGGGCGAGGACTTTATATCCCGAATGGCTCATGTGCGCCACTGTACGGATGAATGACAGCTTGGACAATCATCTGCAACAACATCTCAGATGACTAGCTTGGACTATTCATGAATCGCCGTGATGATCACGCAGGGCCTTTGTTCGTGACGGATTCTTACGAGGAAGGGCGTAACCGCGCTTACGAACACCTGAGCAAGGATTCGTTACGGACAAAGGAACAAGTGAGGGCACGGCAGTATTTATGAATAATCCTAGCTAGCGGCCACCCGGACCGGACGAATCCGCAACGCGCGAAGCTGCCGCTGCCGCTGCTCCCTTCCGGGCCTGACGGGGTTCACGAGGCTTCACCGTGCGGGGCCCAGTCCGGGCGACACGGGTATCCATCTGCTTGTCAGATGGAGAACTGGCGGAGAGAGAGGGGGTCTCGATATTCAATAAAGGCTTTATATTTTCGATATTTAGAAAATTAAATGCCAATAAACTGTTGATGATATATCATCAGGTTTTCTATCTGAACCTTGCCTGTCTCAAGCGACGCGAGAAGGTATCAATGCCCAATATTTTGTCAATGTTGATTGTATTTCGTCACTGCTGCACGGGCAATGAATTTTTGAAATTCAAATGGGTTAACCAACTCAAGTTGATAATCTGCATCACCGGGCTTTGATGACTTCATGAAGTCATCATGGGCGTTTGTTTTTACCCCCTATTATTCGAACGAGAAAGACAGAGACCAGGGCCAGGCCCGCCATGTAAATCGCACCAAATCCCTCATGCTTGACCCATTGGCAGAGAAATATCCAGATGGCGAGGGTTAAGAAGATGAGTAATGCATTGATGCCGTAAATCAACAGACCTAATTTGCTATCAAATCCACCGTGCGCATGCGCCATGCTGTTGATGCGGGCAAAGGGATAACGAATCGCATTCTCAATACGATGCCAGTATGTGGGTTTGGCATACAGCAACCAGCCAAGCATGATGAGGAACAGTGCGAAGAGGCCGTAGTCCACCAACAGCAAGCCAAAATCGCCATTGTTCATCCAGGGCATCATGAGCCGATGCACATAGGCTTCGTCATAGTCCAGTGGATCGGCGAATGCCCGGACATCCAGCAACAGAGCTACTATTGTAGGTAAACCATAACGTATGACTCTCTTCATGGTGCGACCAGTGTCGGTTCGCGTTTGATTTGATATGCCAGCTCAAACAGGCCGTTGCGATGCGGGATCAAGACCGGAGGGACCTCCTGCCAGTTCCAGAGGTCGGAAGGAAACAACCGCCGCATGTCCAGAATATCGCAATGGTACGGTGGACCATCCTCTTTACCGG